>SCTP01000013.1 GCA_004322325.1 Gammaproteobacteria bacterium
GTGTCACCGAACGCATCTTTAAGGCCTTTAAAAATCATCCTGAAAAAGCCTTAGCCGCCTTTTTCTCTTTAAACAAATTAGTTTTCCTGGACATGGGCCTTGCGATCGATACTTATATTTATCAACGTGAAATGACCATCAAAAATCAACAAGCGGCGATTCGAGAATTATCCACACCCGTTTTACAATTACGCGAAGAATTACTGATTCTCCCCATCATTGGGGCGATGGATTCCAAACGCGCTCGGCAACTCACAGAGCAGCTACTCCACGCCATTCGGGATAAGCGCGCCAAAGTAGTTGTCGTCGATATTACCGGCGTCCCAACCGTCGATTCTCGTGTAGCGAATCATTTGGTCCAAACCGTCGAAGCATCTCGTTTGATGGGCGCCACCATCATCATCACTGGCTTATCGGCTGAAGTTGCCCAAACCTTAGTAACGATTGGCGTTAATCTTTCTACCATCACCACCGTTGGTGATTTACAAGGAGGCATCGAAGAAGCGGATCGTATAGTAGGCTACGTTATTACCAAACCCAACAAAGACACTTTACCCAAGGGAGAAGAATAAGGGGATATGGTTATGAAAGTACCTATTCTTAAACAAGGCAATGTCCTCATTGCGACCGTTCAATCAGTCTTATCTGATCAAGATTTCCTTACCCTGCAACAAGATTTATCCCAACAAGTGAATAAATACCGCGCGCATGGGGTAGTGATTGATATTACTGAACTGGATGTCATGGATTCATTTTCCACACGAACCTTACGCAATATCGCTAATATTCTCAAGCTGCGTGGTGCGGAAACCATTATTGTTGGCATGCAGCCCGATGTTGCTTTTGCTATGGTTCAATTAGGCTTGACTTTACCAAACGTTAAAACAGCACGTGACTTAGAAGAAGGATTGGCTTTATTGCATGGCACACACTGAATTTTCTATTCCCATCGTTACCGATAACGACATTGTATCGGCCCGGCAGCAAGCTCGGGAACTAGCTAAAAATTCCGGATTTTCTAGCAGTGAGCTAGCGGTCATTGCAACCGCTATTTCAGAGTTAGCACGCAATATTGTGAGCTACGCAAAAAACGGGACGGTTTCCATTAGCCTCATTGAAGAAAAAGGTAAATCAGGTATTCAGATTGTTGCACAAGATCAAGGCCCAGGCATCCAAGATCTCCACCTAGCCATGCAAGAAGGCTATTCTACTTCTAATAGCTTAGGGTTAGGCTTGCCGGGGGTACAGCGATTAATGGATAGTTTTGAAATTAATTCCGTCATCGGAAAAGGAACAACCATCATTGTGAGAAAATGGGTATTCTCATGACAAACCTTCTTTCCTATGCTGCTTCAACCGCGCCCATGACAGGTGAAACAGAAAATGGTGATCAATATCTTGTGAAACAATCACCTCATTCTGTCTTAATTGCCATCGCCGATGGCTTAGGACACGGTGAAGAAGCTTCCATTGCTGCTAAGAAAGCCATGCAAGTATTAAACGATACCCATGGTGAATCCCTCATTGATCTTGTTCATTTATGTCATACAGCATTAGAAGCAACTCGCGGTAGCGTATTGATGCTTGCCCATACGCAAGCCGATTGTTCAGTAGTATGGCTTGGCATTGGCAATATTCTGGGCATACATTGGTCGAGTAAAGATCAAGGCAAATCGACTTTGCTAGCCTCGCAAGGTGGTGTGGTCGGCTTTCAATTGCCTCATTTAAGAACAGGGCAATTTACAGCTGAACCAGGTGATACTCTTATTTTTGCGACCGATGGTATTTTCGAACAATTTATTGAATACCAACCCAACCCTCATAGCTCACCTCAAGTCATTGCTAATCACATTTTTAAAACGTATAGAAATACCAATGATGATGCACTTGTATTAGTATTACGATGGATGACAACTTATGATGGATAACACGATTGTATTTGAAAAAGAGTTTACTGCTTTTCAAAAAAAATATGGCGAAATATTAAAAAAATATCTCACCGATGAAACTGCATCAGAAGCACTTCTCCATGAAGGTTACAAATTAGGCAGAGAGGCTGTTGCTGATAAACTTGGCATTTTAACCGTCACAGCTATTCATCATGATCGGCTGATCAATTTTTTGGAAAACCTCAAAGCCAATGGACATCTCATGATAGCGGAAAAAGCGAGCCTTTTCTTAGAAGAAGTACTCGCTCCTTTTCAAATGATTGGCAATGGCTTTCACCATGCCATCAAATTACTCAACCAACGCAGTGTTGAGTTTGCTGTCCGTATTCGTGATTTACAACACTCACTTGCAGAAAAAGAAGCCTTACTAAAAGAAGTTTATCATCGAGTCAAAAATAACTTACAAGTCATGTCTAGCTTGCTTCATTTACAAATTGAAACTACCCACGATAATCTCGCAAAAAAAGTACTCACTGAAAGTGAAAGACGTATTAGAGCCATGTCATTAGTACATGAAATGCTTTATCAAAGCCAAAATTTATCGCAAATAGAAATGCAAGAATACATTCATACGTTATTAAAATATCTCTATGAAATTTATAACGTTGATCGCAAAAAAATTCAACGTACGACGGATATTGATGCCATATCATTAGAAATTGACACGGCTATTCCTTTAGGATTGATTATTAATGAATTAGTTTCTAATACTTTAAAATATGCTTTTCCTGATGATAAAACCGGCACGCTATCATTATCGCTAAAAAAAGAACACCGTAAAATTATTCTAATAATACATGATGATGGCATCGGCATTCCACCTGATGTAGATGTCCATACCATGGTATCGCTTGGCATGCAGTTAATCTTTAATTTAGCTAGACAACTTCATGGTAAAATAGGATTAAATCGAGACAAAGGGACCACTTTTACCGTAACGATTCCCATAAAATAACAGCAGCTTGCGAGGTTTTATGAGGGAAATCAAAGTGTTAGTCGTTGAAGACGAAGCTATCACCGCCATGGATTTGCAACGAAATTTACAAAAATTAGGCTATAAAGTACCTGCTATTGTTTCATCCGGCGAAGAAGCCATCGCCGCTGCCAAAAAATTTAATCCTGATCTCATTGTCATGGACATTGTATTAAAAGGTAATTTAGACGGAATCGCTGCCGCGAATGAAATTGTGCGTCATTTTCACATTCCCATTGTGTTTATTACAGCTTATGCAGATACGAATACCTTTGATCGCGCTAAATTCAGCATTCCTTATGGATATTTAACGAAGCCTTTTGAATACAATGATTTACGTATCGCTGTGGCACTCGCCTTGTATAAACGTCAAATGGAAGTAAAATCCTCGCAAGAAACAACACGTCTGAAAAGTGAATTCCTCGCCAATATGTCCCACGAATTGCGCACACCGCTTAATGGCATCATTGGTTTTGCTGAAATTATGCATGAAGGCATTATCGGCAGTCTCTCGCCAGATCACCAAAAATATGTAAAAGATATTTTGACAAGTTCTTATCATCTTTTGCGGATTATTGACGATATTTTGGATTTATCAAAATTAGAATACGGCGGATTAGAACTTCGTCCGGAGTTATTGGATCTAAAAAAATTATCCAATGAAATTAAAAATATCTTTTCTGTGCCGCTTAAAAATAAAAATATTCGCTTAGTGTTTAATATTGATCCTAAACTGGAGAAAATCACTCTCGATCTAAATCGATTTAAACAAGTCTTATGCACCCTGATTTTTAACGGCATTAAGTTTTCACCGGATAATGAAAAAATAGAAGTTAACATTCGCCCGGAAGATAAAAAACGCTTTCGCGTTGAGATAGTAGACAAAGGTATTGGTATTCATGAAGATGATATTCATAAGCTCTTCATTCCTTTTCAACAACTCGATGAAAGCTTCGCTAAAAAATACCAAGGTGTCGGTTTAGGACTGGCTTTATCACGCCTGATTGTAGAAGCACAATGCGGC
>SCTP01000142.1 GCA_004322325.1 Gammaproteobacteria bacterium
TGAACCAGCAAGTGGATGGCGATTTATTTTTGGTGGATGGAGTTTATCATTTTTCACCCTATAAATTATTACAGCCTTTTGTCTTAGCTGGAGTAGGGATCTTGGGATTGAATCCGAACGGATCCGATGCGAATAACGAAGGAAATATCAACGCGGGTATTGGTACAGAGCTATTTGCAGATAAGTCGGTGGCATTTCGTGTTGAAGCGCGTGATATTTACACTATTTCCGGCGGGAAAAATGATGTGATGGTGGATGGAGGGGTGACGTTATTATTGGACGTGGGAAGGATCTCCCCGTAATTGGGAGATCCTTCGCTTCGCTCAGGATGACATTTGCCGCTCTTCCAAACTTACATAATCTCTTTCCTTCGGTCCTGTATAAAGCTGCCGTGGCCGGCCCAATCGATAGGGGTTGCTAATCATCTCATTCCATTGCGCCACCCATCCCACGGTTCTTGCCAAAGCAAAAATCACCGTAAACATATTAGTTGGGATGCCAATCGCTCTTAACGTGATGCCCGAGTAAAAATCCACATTCGGATATAATTTCTTTTCAACAAAATACGGATCTTGCAAAGCAATCTTTTCTAATTCCATTGCTAGCTTAAAGATAGGATCATTATGCGCGCCGACGGCTTCCAACACTTCATGACACGTTTCACGCATCACTTTCGCTCGCGGGTCATAATTCTTATACACACGATGCCCAAATCCCATCAAACGAAACGTATCATTCGGATCTTTCGCCCGCTCAATATATTTATGAATACGCGACACATCGCCAATTTCATGCAGCATATTCAACACTGCCTCATTCGCTCCACCATGCGCCGGCCCCCATAACGCGCCGATCCCAGCCGAAATACAAGCAAAAGGATTTGCACCCGTGGATCCTGCTAATCGTACTGTCGAAGTCGAGGCATTTTGCTCATGATCAGCATGCAGCGTGAAAATCCGATCCAGCGCACGCGCCAGAATAGGATTCGGTGTTGTCTCTTCGCAAGGCGTACCAAACATCATGTGCAGAAAGTTTTCCGCATACGACAAACGATTCTGCGGCGGCATAAACGGCTGGCCGATCGAATATTTGTAACACATCGCTGCGATCGTCGGCATTTTCGCAATCAGCCGGAAAGCCGAAATCGTGCGATGCTCTGGATTTTTGATATCTAACGTATCGTGATAAAAGGCCGATAAAGCACCGACCACACCCACCATAATCGCCATCGGATGCGCATCACGACGAAACCCATTAAAGAAATTACGAATTTGCTCATGCACCATGGTGTGATGCGTAATATGTGAACAAAACGCATCATATTGATCTTTAGTAGGTAGCTCACCATTTAACAATAGATAACACACTTCTAAAAAGTTAGAGTGGCTGGCTAGCTGCTCAATGGGATAGCCGCGATAGAGCAAAATACCCTTATCGCCATCAATATAAGTGATTTTGGATTCACAAGCGGCAGTGGAATTAAAACCTAAATCGTAAGTGAAATAATCATCTTTAAACAGTGAACCGATGTCAATCACATCGGGGCCGAGGGTCCCTGAACGAATATCCAGCTCAATCGTCTTGTCATCTATTATAAGTTTTGCTTTTTTACCCGCCATATAAAAAATTCTCCATGATCTTTTGGTTTGCCATATTTAAACATAGTGCGTGATATCCTACCATAATCATTCCTCTGTTTGATTTACGAAAATCGCAAGAATATAATCACTACGCAGTGAATCTTCACCAAAAGGAACACGAAACGTGCACAATACAAGACCAAAAAACCTGAATCTCTTTACGATTCAGTTTCCCCTTCCTGCTATTATCTCCATTCTGCATCGGTTATCCGGTGTTTTCCTGTTTTTACTCATTCCCATTGCCTTATGGCTGCTCGCTTTTTCCCTCACCGAGTCTGGGTTTGATGCTTTACAGGAATGGATGGATAATTTTTATACAAAAATAATCCTGTGGGTCTTACTTGCCCCTTTTTGCTTCCACCTGATTGCGGGTTGCCGTCATCTCTTGATGGATATCCACCTGGGTACGAGCTTAAAAGGCGGTAAGCTATCCTCCCTTTTAACCCTGATTATTTTCTTCGTCTTCGTCATTTTAGTAGGTATATGGTTATGGTGAAATCAGTATTAAGCGTTGCTCATAAAGGTTTCCGCGATTGGGCCATCCAACGCGCGACTGCCATCGTGATGGGGATTTATTCCATTGGATTAATTGGCTATCTTTTGTTCAATCCGGGTCTTTCTTTCGCAGAATGGCATACTTTATTTTCTCAAGACTGGATGAAAGTCGTGACGCTGCTTTTTATCCTCAGTGTTCTCTATCATGCCTGGATTGGGATCTGGACCGTTTTCACGGACTATGTCAAACTTTATGTGATCCGCTGTATATTAAATTTCCTCGTTTTATTCATGCTCATCGCCTGCTTTTTCTGGGGCGTGTTGATTTTATGGAGTGTTTAATCAATGAAAGTTGCAACGCACACGTTTGATGCGGTTATCGTAGGCGGTGGCGGAGCGGGTTTACGCTCTGCCATCGAATTGTCTCAGTCTGGCTTAAACGTCGCCATTATTTCGAAAGTATTTCCCACGCGTTCGCATACTGTTTCTGCCCAAGGCGGTATTAATGCGGCTTTAGGCAATATCGAACCCGATGATTGGCGTTGGCACATGTATGATACGGTGGTTGGTTCCGACTTTTTGGGCGATCAAGATGCCATCGAATATATGTGTAAAAATGCACCACAATCGATTTATGAATTAGAACACATGGGCTTGCCTTTTTCCCGATTAGAAGATGGCAAGATTTATCAGCGAGCCTTCGGCGGTGCTACTCGCGAGTATGGCAAAGAGCAAGCTCATCGTACGTGCAGCGCGGCTGATCGTACGGGTCATGCGATGCTGCATACGTTGTATCAGAAAAATCTACATGCCAAAGCTCGTTTCTTTAACGAATGGTTTGCCATTGACTTGGTCAATACGCCTACTGGTGTAGCGGGTGTGACTGCCATGTCGATTGAAACTGGTGAAATCGTCTTCATCCAAGCCCGTGCCACTATTTTAACGACTGGCGGAGCAGGGCGGATTTATCAATCCACCACCAATGCTCACATTAATACGGGCGATGGATTAGGCATGGTATTAAGAGCGGGCTATCCGCTAGAAGACATGGAATTCTGGCAATTTCACCCCACGGGTATTTATGGCTCAGGCTCGTTAATCAGCGAAAGTGTACGCGGTGAAGGTGGTTATCTGATTAATAAAAATGGTGAACGTTTCATGGAACGTTACGCCCCTCATTTGAAAGACTTATCATGCCGCGATATTGTGGCTCGCTCGTCTGCCATTGAAATTCGCGAAGGGCGTGGTGCGGGTCCAAAAGGGGAATATGTTTTATTAAAAGCGGATCATTTAGGGGAAGAATTAATTAAAACTCGCTTACCCGGTATTCGCGAATTAGCCATTACCTTTGCAGGTGTTGATCCCGTTAAAGATTCTATCCCTGTTGTTCCCACCTGCCATTACTTAATGGGTGGTATTCCCACCAATTACCATGGACAAGTCATCACCCAGAATGCAAAAGGGGAAGATCAAATTGTCGATGGCTTATATGCCGCTGGTGAATGTGCCTGTGTTTCCGTGCATGGCGCTAATCGCCTAGGAGCAAACTCCTTACTTGACCTCGTCGTCTTTGGTCGAGCCGCGGGCTTGCATGTAAAAGAAGCGATTACCCGCGGTTTGCATTTCAACGAAGCCAATTCGACCGATATTGAACAAGCCTTATCGCGCGTTTACCGTTGGAATGGCAACCAAAAAGGAGAGAGTGTCGACGAAATTCGCACTGCTTTGCAAAAAATCATGCAAGATGACTTTGGTGTCTTCCGTACCGAAGAATACATGAAGCAAGGTTTTGTGAAGCTGGAAGAATTAAAAGATCGGCTCAATTACGCGTCGATTAAAGATAAAAGTGAATGTTTTAATACGGCTCGCATCGAAGCGCTTGAGTTAGATAACTTAATGGCAACCGCCATTGCGACTGCCCACGCTGCAGAAGTTCGCAAGGAAAGCCGTGGCGCGCATGCACGGTCGGATTATCCGGAACGTGATGATGAGCATTGGCTGAAACATTCTTTATATTTTGAAGATGGCCGAATTAGCTTCCGTGCTGTCAATATGAAACCAGAAGGAATGGAACCCATTAAATTATCCAGTCGAGAAGAGAACCACTAATGAGAGGGTTTAGCGATGTCAACTGAAAACAAAGGTCTACATTTTTCTATCTACCGTTTTAATCCCGAAACGGATCAAAAACCTTACATGCAGGATTTTTACGTCGATACCAAAGACCATAATTGTGTCATGGTATTAGATGCTTTATTGATCATCAAAAATAAAATGGATGAAACGCTCACGTTACGCCGCTCTTGCCGCGAAGGCGTGTGTGGCTCCGATGCAATGAATATTAATGGTAAGAACCGATTAGCCTGCACCACCCATCTGACGGAGCTGCAAGAACCCATTGTGATTCGACCGTTACCGGGGTTACCTGTCATTCGCGATTTAGTCGTCGATATGGCGCAGTTTTATGAGCAATATGAAAAAGCCAAACCCTATTTGCAAAACGATACGCCACCGCCTGCCACGGAACGTTTACAATCGCCCGAAGAACGTGCCAAGCTGGATGGTCTTTACGAGTGCATTTTATGCGCTTGCTGCAGTACCGCATGTCCCTCTTTCTGGTGGAATCCGGATAAATATTTAGGTCCTGCTGCTTTGTTACAAGCCTATCGTTTCGTTGCTGATAGCCGTGATACGTCCACAGAAGAGCGTCTTGCTGATTTAGCTGATCAATTCAGCTTATACCGTTGCCGCGGTATTATGAATTGTGTGGATGTATGTCCAAAAGGCTTAAATCCGTTAGAAGCGATTAACCACATTAAAGATCAAATTCTTGAAGAATCGGTTTAACAAAAAAATATGAAAATTCAGCCAAAACCCATGCAAGCAATGTGGCAAGACTCTTATCTTGCCGCAGGAAACGAAGGTTATATCGAAAATCTGTACGATACGTATTTAACGAATCCCCAAGCGGTTTCACCTGAATGGCGGCATTATTTTGATAGCGTATTGAAGCAATCCACCAGCAGTGCGCCTGAAGTCTCGCACGCTGCCATACGCGAGCAATTTCTGCAATTGGCGCGGCAACCCGCTAAAGCTGTCGTGGTATCGACAGGCGTTGCGTATAATCCTCAACAAGAGCGCGTGGTGGAATTAATTTCTGCTTATCGCCGTCTCGGTCACTTGCAAGCCAATATCGACCCACTTGGTTTAAGCCAGGGTGCTTATAATCCCATGCTAGAGTTAGGTTATTATGGCTTTACCGCGCAAGACATGAAAAAAATGTTTAATGTTGCTTCTTTTACTGCGCTAAATAAAGACACAGCTACCTTAGAAGAAATTTATCAAGGCTTACGTCAAGTTTACTGCGGGACGATTGGCTTTGAGTACATGCATATTGATCGTACTGAAGAAGTAGAATGGATACGTGAGCGTATTGAAAACAAATTATATACACCCACGCCTGATGAAAAGCGGCATATTTTAGATCGATTAGTGGTAGCGGATGGTTTAGAAAAATATCTCGGCATTAAATACGTCGGCCAAAAACGTTTTTCACTCGAAGGCGGCGATTCGCTGATTCCTATGTTGGATACGATTGTCAATCGCAGTGCAGCGAATGATGTAAAAGAAATTATTATCGGCATGGCGCATCGTGGACGTCTTAATGTATTGGTGAATATTTTAGGCAAAGAGCCAGCTGCTATTTTTGCTGCTTTCGAAGGCAAAGGTATTCCGACCACGCATTCAGGTGATGTGAAATATCATTTAGGTTATGCCTCTGAAGTCAACACACCTTCTGGACCGGTACGGTTAGAATTAGCTTTCAATCCTTCACATTTAGAAATCGTTTCTCCCGTGGTACAAGGGTCAGTGCGTGCACGACAACGTCGTCGTCGGGATACGGGTAAAGAGCACGTCGTTCCTATTCAACTGCATGGTGATGCTGCTTTTGCTGGTCAAGGGGTGGTGATGGAAACATTTAATATGTCACAAGCCCGTTGGTTTACGGTGGGTGGTTCTATCCATATCGTCATCAATAACCAAGTTGGCTTTACCACCAGTAATCCGCAAGATGCGCGTTCTACTTTATATTGCACTGATGTGGCGAAAATGGTGGAACCGCCGATTTTGCACGTCAATGCCAATGATCCTGAAGCGGTTTATTATGCTGCATTATTCGCTATCGATTATCGCAATACCTTCAAGCGCGATGTTGTTATCGATCTCGTCTGTTATCGACGCCAAGGTCATAATGAAGCAGATGAACCTTCTGCCACGCAGCCGCTCATGTATAAAGCCATCAAATCATTACCGCCAACGTATGTTTTATACGCCCAAAAACTGGCAAAAGAAGGCGTGATTGAAGAACAAGCCGAGAAAAAAATGGCAGAGGCTTATCGTAAAGCATTAGATGAAGGCAAACCAGTGGTGAGTGTCAATAATAACACCACCCCAGCTGATCAAGGGATCGATTGGGAAAAGTTTGCCAATATTAAATGGACTGATAAAACCAAGACAGCGGTGCCACTCAAGAAACTGCAAGAAATTGGCAATCGACTAGAGCAATTACCACAAGGATTTACGGCGCAACCTCAAGTGCGGAAAATGTTAGAAGCGCGGGGAAAAATGACCGAAGGTACCTTACCTCTCAACTGGGGATATGCTGAAATCATGGCTTATGCCACTTTGCTGGAAGAAGGTTATCCGATTCGTTTATGTGGACAGGATTCTGCTCGTGGTACCTTTGCACATCGTCATGCTGTGTTACATGATCAGCAAACAGGCGAAATTTATATTCCCTTAAGCCACCTGTCTGATAAGCAAGCGCAAATTAATATCGTGGATTCCCTATTATCAGAAGAAGCTGTGTTAGCGTTTGAATATGGTTATTCGACGGCCGAGCCTAACTTCCTCGTTCTCTGGGAAGCGCAATTTGGTGATTTTGCCAATGGTGCGCAAGTAGTGATCGATCAATTCATTAGTTCCGGCGAACAAAAGTGGGGGAGGTTGTGTGGCTTAGTCATGCTTTTACCCCATGGCTACGAAGGGATGGGGCCGGAGCATTCTTCCGCCCGCTTAGAACGCTATTTACAGCTATGTGCTCAAAACAACCTGCAAGTCTGCGTTCCTTCGAATCCAGCGCAAATCTTCCACTTATTGCGACGCCAAATGGTACGTCCTTACCGTAAACCCTTGATTGTGATGTCGCCCAAGAGTTTGCTGCGCCACCCACAGGCAGTTTCCAGCATCACGGACTTATCAGAAGGCGGCTTCCAGTTGGTGATACCGGAAGTGGACAAAATAGATACTAAAAAAGTAGAACGTGTTATCTTTTGCTGCGGTAAGGTATATTACGAGTTATTGGAAAAACGGCGTGAAATGAAGCGGGATGATATCGCCATTTTACGTATCGAGCAGTTATATCCTTTCCCGGATGAAGACTGCCAGCAGTTTCTTGAGCCTTATCGCCATGTGAAAGACGTGGTGTGGTGCCAAGAAGAACCGCAGAATCAGGGCGCGTGGGTGAATATGCAATTTTCCATCAGTGCCGCTCTGAGTAAAGGACAAACGTTACGATATGTAGGCAGATCTGCTGCCGCTTCACCGGCAGTAGGCTACCATCAAGTTCATGAAAAAGAGCAAGAAACACTCATTGCTCAGGCATTAAAATAAGAAGGAAACAATCATGGCAATAGAAGTAAAAGTTCCACTGTTACCTGAGTCGGTTTCAGATGCAGTGGTTTCTACCTGGCATAAAAAAGTAGGTGACCCTATTTCTCAAGGGGAAAATATAGTCGATTTAGAGACCGATAAAGTCATGCTTGAAGTCCCTGCGCCAGCAGACGGAGTATTAAAAGAAATTATCAAGCAAACCGGCAGTACTGTGCATTCAGAAGAATTACTAGCGGTGATCGATACCGCCGCTGCTGCAAGCGCCAAACCAGCTGCTGTCGAACAGAAACCACAAGTATTGCAATCCGTTCCCGCGAGTCCTTCCGCACGTCGTGTGGCGGCAGAACATGATGTGGATGTTTCACAAGTCAGTGGCACTGGCAAAGGCGGGCGGGTGATGAAAGAAAATGTAATGTCATTTCTCGACAACCAAACCCCTAGTGTTGCCAATGTACCTGTTGGTGCGCGTCCCGAAAAACGCGTTCCTATGACACGTATTCGCGCTCGCATTGCGGAACGCTTGTTAGAAGTCACCCAAACCACGGCGATGTTGACGACTTTTAATGAAATCAACATGCAGCATGTCATTGACTTGCGTAATCGCTACAAAGAAAAATTCGAAAAAGTGCATAAAGTCCGCTTAGGCTTTATGTCATTCTTCGTCAAAGCGTGCGCTGAAGCATTAAAGCGTTCACCGGTGGTTAATGCGTCCCTTGATGGCAATGATATTGTCTATCACGGTTACTATGATATCGGTGTCGCTGTTTCCACCGAACGCGGCTTAGTCGTGCCCGTGCTACGCGATGCAGATCAAATGAGCATGGCAGAAATCGAAGCAAAAATTGCGGAATATGCTGAAAAAGCACGTGCTGGTAAATTGTCGTTAGAAGAAATGCAAGGCGGCACTTTCTCGATTACCAACGGTGGTGTATTCGGTTCGCTGATGGCCACCCCGCTCTTAAATTCACCCCAGTGTGCTATTTTAGGAATGCACAAAATCCAGGAGCGCCCTGTGGCTGAAAACGGCCAAGTGGTTATTCGGCCGATGATGTATGTGGCACTTTCTTACGATCATCGATTAATTGATGGTAAAGAATCCGTGACATTTTTAGTCACAATTAAAGAACTACTTGAAGATCCAACACGCTTATTACTCGAGGTACAACCCCCCATGAATTTGCATGAATATCAATCCAAACAATTACTAGCAGAGTATGGATTACCTGTTTCTCGAGGCGAAGTGGCCGCTAATGTGGAACAAGCAGTGGCTATCGCAAGTACCTTATCCACCCCACGCTGGGTCGTGAAAGCCCAAGTCCATGCAGGTGGCCGCGGAAAAGCGGGTGGTGTGAAAATTGTTTCCACCAAAGAAGAATTAGCTGAAGTAGTGAGATCGCTGCTCGGCAAGCATCTGGTGACGTATCAAACGACGGCTGAAGGTCAGCCGGTTAACCAAGTGTTAATCGAAGAACCGTGCGATATCGAACGTGAGTTATATTTAGGCGCCGTGATTGATCGTTCCAAACAACGCATTGTTTTCATGGCATCTACTGAAGGTGGTGTGGAAATTGAAAAAGTAGCGGAAGAGCATCCTGAAAAAATCCTCACGACAGTGGTTGACCCGCTAGTAGGTGTGCAGCCTTATCAAGGGCGCCAATTAGCGTTTGCCTTGGGTTTAAAAGGAGAGCAAATCAAACAATTTGTCCAACTTTTGATGGGCTTAGGTAAAATGTTTAAAGAATCGGATTTAAGCCTATTAGAAATTAATCCGCTTGTTATCACCAAGCAAGGTCAGTTATTGTGCCTAGACGCTAAAATCACGATTGATGATAACGCTCTCTATCGCCAACCTACCCTGCGTGCCATGCGTGATGCGTCACAAGAAGATGAACGTGAAAATCGTGCGCGCGATTGGGAACTTAATTACATTGCTCTGGATGGCGATATCGGCTGCATGGTGAATGGAGCTGGTTTAGCCATGGCGACGATGGATATGATTAAGCTGCATGGCGGCAATCCAGCTAACTTCTTAGATGTCGGCGGTGGCGCGACGAAAGAGCGTGTTTCTGAAGCGTTCAAGATTATTTTATCGGATACGAAAGTCAAAGCTATCTTAATTAATATCTTTGGCGGTATCGTCCGTTGCGACTTAATTGCAGAAGGAATCATGGGTGCGGTGGCAGAAGTAGGTACTGCTTTACCTGTCGTCGTACGTTTAGAAGGGAATAATGCTGAATTAGGTGCGAAAATGCTAAATGACAGCAAAAAACAAGGTCTTAATATTATTGCTGCCGAAAGTTTTACAGATGCTGCCAAGAAAGTTGTCCAAGCAGCGGCTAACGTAGGGGTGTAAGACAAATGAGTATATTAGTTAATAAAAATACCAAAGTAATTTGCCAAGGTTTTACCGGTAAACAAGGCACACTTCATTCTGAACAAGCCATTGCGTATGGCACCAACATGGTAGGTGGAGTTACCCCTGAGAAAGGTGGTCAAAGCCATCTGGGATTGCCTGTATTTAATACGGTGAAAGAAGCTTGTGAGGAAACGAAAGCAGATGCTTCCGTCATTTATGTTCCTGCGCCATTTTGTAAAGACTCTATTTTGGAAGCGGTGGAAGGTGGTATCAAACTGATCGTTTGTATTACCGAAGGCATTCCTGTCTTGGATATGCTTGAAGTGAAAGCGTGCATTGACCAACATCCAGGGGTGCGTTTAATTGGCCCGAATTGCCCCGGTGTGATTACGCCTGGCGAATGCAAGATTGGCATTATGCCAGGTTACATTCATAAGCCAGGTAAAGTAGGGATTGTCTCTCGCTCTGGTACATTGACCTACGAAGCAGTCAAACAAACTTCTGATTTAGGATTAGGCCAAAGCACTTGCGTCGGTATCGGTGGCGATCCGATTCCAGGAACCAACTTTATTGATGTGTTAGGCATGTTTGAAAAAGATCCGCAGACTGAAATCATTGTCATGGTAGGTGAAATTGGCGGCAGTGCTGAAGAAGAAGCGGCTGAGTTCATCAAGCAGCATGTGACTAAACCGGTGGTGGCATACATTGCTGGGGTGACAGCGCCGGCGGGTAAGCGCATGGGGCATGCTGGTGCGATTATTGCAGGTGGTAAAGGCACAGCGGCTGAAAAATTTAAAGCATTAGAAGCAGCTGGTGTGCATACGGTTCGTTCGCCTGCTGAAATCGGCAAAAAGGCAGCGGAATATGCTAGATCCTAAACTGGTTCGAAGTTCGATAGACACCGTAGCCGCGCAGTTAAAATCGCGCGGTTTTGTGGTTGATATCGCCAAATTTAATGCGTTGGAAGAACAGCGAAAATCCTTGCAAGTGAAAATGCAAGAATTACAAAATGAACGTAACGTTCGTTCCAAGGAAGTAGGGCTTGCTAAAGCAGCAGGCAAAAATGTGGAAGACGTATTAAAAAATTTGAAAGAATTAAGTGAAGCCTCCAAAAAGCAAGAAGAGCAATTTGCTGCCATTCAAGTGGAAATGGATGATTTCTTAGCACGCTTGCCGAATATTCCTCATTCCTCTGTTCCCATGGGTAAAAGTGAGGAGGATAATCAAGTGGTGCGCACTTGCGGTGAGCCAAGAAAATTTTCTTTTACCCCCAAAGATCATGTCGATTTAGGCGCCCCGAATGGTTGGA
This sequence comes from Gammaproteobacteria bacterium, assembly GCA_004322325.1. Classification (GTDB taxonomy): domain Bacteria; phylum Pseudomonadota; class Gammaproteobacteria; order DSM-16500; family DSM-16500; genus Aquicella. The sequence goes on from SCTP01000142.1 coordinate 11,474, forward strand.
TGGATTTTGAAGCAGCGGCCAAAATTGCCGGTGCGCGTTTTACCGTATTACGGGGTCCATTAGCTAAATTGCACCGCGCGTTAATTCAATTTATGTTGGACTTACACACGCAAGAACACGGCTATCAAGAAATTACCGTGCCTTACATTGTCAATGCCGAGAGCGTTTTTGGGACCGGTCAATTGCCCAAATTCAAAGAAGATTTATTCACAGTTAATGGTGATAGCGAACGGTATTTAATTTCTACTTCTGAAATTGCGGTCACCAATACGGTGCGGGATGACATTTTAAATCTTGATCAATTACCTATTAAATACGTGTGTTATAGTGCTTGCTTTCGTAGCGAAGCGGGCTCTTATGGCAAAGACATGCGCGGCATGTTCCGCAATCATCAATTTGAAAAAGTGGAACTCGTGCACATTGTGCGGCCTGATCTTTCTTATCAAGCATTAGAAGAGTTAACCCAGCATGCCGAAACCGTATTGCAACGTTTGGAGTTACCCTATCGGGTGGTAACACTGTGTACGGCAGACCTTGGGTTTGGTGCAGCAAAAACGTATGATCTAGAAGTCTGGCTGCCCGGACAGCAGCGGTATCGCGAGATTTCTTCTTGCAGCAATACCGAGAGTTTTCAAGCACGGCGCATGAAAGCCAGATGGCGAGATGAAGCGGGTAAAATTGATTTAGTGCATACCTTGAATGGATCAGGCTTGGCGGTAGGCCGGACGTTGATTGCCGTCGTTGAAAATTATCAAGACGAATTAGGGAGAATACATATTCCGAAAGTATTGCAACCGTATATGGATGGCCTTGAGGTAATTGAATAGGAGTCACGATATCGTGCGTATTATTAGTTATTTTTTCTTATTAATCATTATATTATTTGGCGTTACGTTCGCGGCACTGAATTCTGAATCGGTAGAGATTCATTACTACCTGGGTCAAACTACGC
>SCTP01000143.1 GCA_004322325.1 Gammaproteobacteria bacterium
GGAACCTTCAGGAACCACACATTGTTCCTTATATTTGCAATCACTATCATCATAGCATGATGCAGCAAAAGCCGAATTTTCTATAATAAATAATACAGTAAGTATCAATAAGGACAAAAATTTAGATTTCATATTTTTACTCTTTAAAATTTGGATGGTTATTTTATCGCTAGAAATAAAAAGATTAAACCGTATTTTTTTACGGGGTTAACTTTATGATCTCAACAAACGCATAAAAAAGTAATAAATCAACTATCATGGCGATCACTGAATACAAAATTAAAAAGTAACTATAACGAATAAATACATTTGTCCAATCATTAATTTGGTCCAGGATTAAAAAAAAGAAAGAATCAAGAGTGGTTTTACTACCACTATAGAGGGTATTGGATTCATAAATAGGGATATCAAGCCTATTTGCTATTTTTTTAGCAAACTTCCTAGCAAAATATAAAGTAGCAAATCCTTTTAAATAATTTCCTTTACCTAGCCATACCATATAACTATCCCCTGTCATATTCGACCAATCAATGCGGAATGTAATATGCACCTCATTTATATCTCGCTGAGTTAATAGATGAATACGATGACGTAAAAATGTTATTTCCCGATAGAGAAGGCTTGATTGTTTATCGTAATAATATACCTTTCTAAATAACAAAATAAATGCAATAAAAACAAGTAATAGCGTAAACGGCACTATCGCAAAATTAAGTTGATTAACCGTAAAATGATTAGGAAATAAACCCCAACCTGCTATTAAACACATCAACGCACTAATGCTATAAATACCTGGGATAGCTGGTTGATTATATGAGGGAAAAAGATTCAAATTCATTTAGTTATAGAAGATTTCATGATTGTTTAATGTAAGTTATTTTATATGAAAAAAATAAAAAAATAAACATAAAATTGCTTTTATGGAATTGACAATAATAATTTGTTTTGGAAAAATAACCCTCTTTGATTTTAGTGTTTAATATAAAAAATGAAGCTGACCATTCAATTAGCTAGCGTGCCACATCATCCAGAATTAGTTGCCGAAATTTGGCAAGAGACTAATATGATTGCTGAAGTCCGTTTACATGAAAAAAATAACTTCATTATTGAACTTTATCCTCACCCCACTCAAGCCTGCTGGTCTTTTAAATTAGATGAATGGATGAAAATTTTAACTCTTGCTAAAGAAGCATTATCCGTAGAGAACTTATGATTAAAAAACCATTCAAAACATTAACTATGCTTATGGATTTATTATTACCTAATTTTGATAATATTAAAATTTCTATCAAAAAGGGTGAACAATATACAACGGGTCAAGATCTTTATCAGCATGTCAAAATGATGAGTCCAATCACAATGGCGATGAAGAAGATTGGGTCTATCTCACTTGTGAAAATGGAAATAAAGCCTATATTTATTTTAATGATCTATTCACTACCACAGCAGACGACTCGAGAAATTTTGTGCCTGGAATTGTAGAAGAAGTACAAAATTATGGAACGGCGTCAGATCTGACGGAAGAAGAAGAAATTCAACTAGAAAATAATCGAGGACATAAGTAAATATGAGGAGTTTTAGGGATATATGTGATTTAATTTATGGTATCATCCTCACTGTGTTTTTCTTCTATGAAACATATTACATAGAAGAAATTTCACCCCATTTTTTGACTCCTATTTTGTTATTATTATTGGGTTTTTATACTTTTTTCCTCCTTTTTCTCTACTATCGATGTTTAAATCCAAACACCGTACTAATAAAAGAAGAAATAATCCTCGATAATAATGGGGTAACGTTTATTGAAACACTAAACAAAGGATTGACCAAATTTAAAAATAAGCAACATGCAAATTGGGTTGACATTCAAGGTATTCATATTGCCTCTCATTCTACAAACTGTTTTTGGATGATCGCAGTTAAAAACAGCTCATCCTTGATAATATCAACCGAAGCTTTAGGTAGTGATGAATTATTAAAGCATTTACAGCAGCATTTTTCTAGCTTTGATAACCTAGCTTATACTTATGCGATGGTGTCATTAGAAGATAACATTTTTCAATGTTGGAAAGCATAGCTATTTTCTATCTATTTTGTATCTTCAAGGCTAGTATACTTCCCATCTTTATTATCAAACCACGTAGCCTGTAACTCTTTCGTTCTATTATCTGTTCTATCCATTAAACAATCTCTAATATCAGAAAAAGCCCACTTACAGTCTAAATCACGCATTTTAATCCATTCTCTTTGTGCATTTTGGAATGATTTTTTCCCTTCATCACTCAACTGACTCATGATTTTTTTATAAACCTCATTGAGTTTAGCATCTGAATCACTCAGCTCCGCATTACGCGTATCCGTTTCTGCATTTTCTCCAGGATTAGCACGTGCATCTGCAATAATTTTATTCGGAGTGGCAAAAGATATTATTGGAAGCACACAAATTAAGCTTAATATTAATGATCGTTTTTTCATATAATCCTCTCAGGCGTAGGTGCCTATTTTAGGTCTATAATTCTGTAGTGCTAGAAGGAAGCAGCCAGCGGTTCTTCTACCTGCTCTTTTTTCCTCTTTATAGCCCGCCGTGAAGAGAGCTTTTCCATATAGAGATAAATTACCGGCGTAATATAAAGTGTCAGTAATTGTGAAACCAGTAACCCACCCACTACCGCTAACCCCAACGGCCTGCGCGTTTCACTGCCCGCACCAAATGCTAATGCCACTGGCAAGACGCCCATTAATGCTGCCATGGTCGTCATCATAATAGGACGGAAACGTAATAAACACGCTTGGTAAATCGCTTCAGTCGGAGATTTATTTTCATTTCGTTGTGCATCTAAAGCAAAATCGATCATCATAATCGCATTTTTCTTCACAATACCAACTAACATAATAATGCCAATAAAAGAATATAAATTTAAATCCGTATGAAATAATAATAAGGTTAATAATGCTCCTACACCAGCGGATGGCAGGCCTGATAAAATAGTTAAAGGATGAATAAAACTCTCATACAAAATACCTAATACAACATACACCGTTAAGATAGCAATAATAAGTAACGCCCCCAACCCTGCCATCGAAGATTGAAAAACTTGTGCCGTGCCTTGAAATCCTGTAATCAATGTTTGTGGTGTTTGTAATTCTTTTTTAATCGCATTAATATTAGCCACTGCTTCACTTAACGAAACACCTGGCTTCAAATTAAATGAAATCGTCACAGAAGGAAATTGTCCTAAGTGATTAACTGCTAGCAACCCTTTCGTCAGACCAATATTCGCAATCGCTTGCAACGGCACTGCTTCGCCACTGTTTGAATGCACATAAAGCTGCGATAAGAGACTAGGATTATCTTGATATTGCGGTAATAATTCGATCAATACTTCATAGTCATCTTCCGGCTGATAAATCGTGGAAATTTGCTGCTCGCCGCCGTAAGCATAAGCTAAGGTATTTTCCACTTGTTGGGCTGAAATACCTAATGCCGCCATTTTGTCGCGTAATAATTGAATATCAATTTGCGGGCCCGTGTATTGCAAATCGGTGGTGACATCTTGAAAACCAGGTAATTTCGAAAAACGATCCACAAAAATAGCGGCCCATTTATATAAATCTTGTAAATCAGCTGATTGTAATGTGTATTGATAAGTACTTTTTTGCATACTACCAATCATAATGCTAGGAATATTTTGGATATAAGCATTAATACCACTAATCGATGCGACTTTAGCACGTAACTCTTGTACGATTTGATCGGCTTTTAATTTTCTCTGATCAAGCGGTTTTAAGCTCATAAAAATACGGCCAGCGTTCACAGACGAAGTGGCACCACCCGCACCGACAATAGAGACAACACTTTGGATATTTGGATCATCACGGAAAATTTGCATCAGTTTTTGCTGGCGATCAATCATTGCTGCAAATGAAACCGACGGGTCTGCTTCGGTATAAGCAAATAATTGCCCAGTATCTTCGCTGGGTAAAAATCCTTTGGGGACGACGTAGAATAAATAGCCTGATAAAAATAAGGTAAAGAAAAACACACCCATCATCCAACGTTGATGTTCAAACGTCCAATGTAAAGTGCGCTCGTAAAGTGAAACCATGCCGCGATAAATAGCTTCTACTTTCTGCTGCCACGCATATTTCTCTTCATTTAATTCACCGTGTAGGAAACGGCTCGCCATCATCGGCGTTAACGTCAGTGATACCATCGCAGAAACTAAAATAGACATGGTAATGGTCACACCAAATTCATGGAATAAGCGGCCTAATAATCCGCCCATAAATAAAATAGGAATAAACACGGCGATTAATGAGATTGTCATCGACATAATCGTAAAGCTAATTTGCCGTGATCCATTTAACGCCGCTTGCATGGCATTTTGGCCCATTTCCCGATAGCGGAAAATATTTTCTAACATGACAATCGCATCATCGACAACATAACCAACAGATAGCGTTAATGCAAGCAACGATAAATTATCTAAATTAAACCGAAATTCACTCATGAAGGCGAATGTACCAATCACCGATAAAGGTAATGCCAGCGTCGGAATAAGCGTAGCAGAGAGGTTCCGTAAGAATAAAAAGATAATTAACACGACTAACACAGCCGCTAAAATTAATGTCCACTGCACATCTTCGATCGCTGCACGAATAGAAAGAGAGCGATCATAAACAGTCGATAATTTGACACTTGCCGGTAAGGTTTGCTCAAATCCAGGGAGAATTTTTTTGATCGCATCAATCACCGCAATGGTATTCGATCCTGGTTGCCGTTGCACAGCTAAAATCACGGCACGTTGACCATCATGCCAACTGGCTACTTTGTTATTCTCGACGCTGTCAATCGCCTGGCCAATATCTTGAATTCGTAATGGCGCACCATTGACATAAGCAACGGGCAAAGGTTGAAAATCCGATGCTGTGGTTAACTGACCATTGGCTTTGATGAAGTAAGATTCTCTTGAGCCATCTAAATTACCCGTTGGTAAATTGACGTTATTCTGCTCTACGGCGGCGACCACTTGATCTAGCCCCAAGTTATGCGAAAAAAGTTTCGCCGGATCAACTTGAATACGAACTGCATACTTTTGCGAACCAAATACGCTGACTTGTGCCACGCCATTAA
>SCTP01000144.1 GCA_004322325.1 Gammaproteobacteria bacterium
TGATGAATCAACTGCCAGATAAAAGCAGATAGTTGCTGAAAATTACCTTGAAGTACTAAAACTACCTGCGACGATGTTGTTTTTACGGATTGAATATTCACACCATGACGGCTCGTTAAATCAAACACCTCTGCCAACCCATCCATTCGCTGACGAATGACTTGAGGAGACTTCTTTTTATGAGTAAGAGTAAGCAATTGTTTTTCTAAAGTGTGTTTAGTTGTCTTTAAATGCCTTAACGCTTGCGAAGCAGGTTGAATATCTTTCATTATTCCCAATAAAATAATCACCACACTTATCATGAGTGCATATAGCCAACGATATTGATAGTGCAACATAAAACCTCTTATCTTTCGATGGCACGAAAACGAAATTGTACCCAACCATTGTCTGGCTGATATTGCAATTGGTCGATTTTAATTTCAGCAAACAAATAGGTTGCATGCCAATTTTTTAGAAAATCCGTTAATTCTGCCGCCGTACGCGCACTTCCTGAAAAAGTAATGCTATTTTTCTCACGCGTGATGCCTGTAAAGCAAACATCGTCATCATATCCTTTAGCTAATTCAGCAAATAAATTTTGTGTAGCGAAACGAGCACGGTCGAATTTCCCACTTGAGTCTTCTGCTGGCAGACTAGGCTGCAAGGCTTGCAATGCAAGCACTTTCAATTGCTCGCGATGAATCATTTCTTTCAATGTCCAATGCACTGCAAAAAGAAGTGATAAAGATACACTGATAGCAATCAGTATGATTCTCTTCACGCTCTTTTCTTGATATCGACGCAGATGATCACGCCATGGTAATAAATTAATCGTTACCATCGTGGTACTTCCCGCATTGCCAAACCATAGGCAAGCAAAAACTCAGGTGCGGCTAAGGGTGGTCGATGAATAGAAGCTATCCCTAAGCTCGTCACATCATGGAGAGGCGCATTCGTACCGCATACAATTAATTGTTGCACGGGAAGAAAAAGTTGTAATGCCTGTTTTAATGGCAATAAAAAATCAACCGCTTCGGTGACTTCCCATTGTTGCTGAAATAATATTTCTTCCGCCTTAAATACGATGAGCGTAGCGGCGTGAGCAGCAAAATGAAGAATGGCATTCACCTCACCTACTCGCACTTCCCCGCCTGCCAGCAAACACACAGCACGCTTTAAAGCATATGTGTCCACATCCACTATCTTCACTTTCACCCCAACTGCCTGAACACATTCCACATATTGCTCCACATCCTCTCTGCGCGCGGCAGCAAAAAAGACGTCAATATCCTGACCAGGACGACTCGCAGGCAACACCGTAAAATCCATGCAGAGTGCCTCGCTTAATCCAGGCAATTCGTTCTGTAGATGCGCATTCATTTCTGCTTCAATCTCACTTTCTGATAACCCTGCTGGCAGCTGGATTCGCTGCATTCTCACTAAATGAGCTGGCAAACTAATGGCAGCCATCCTTCCCTCTAAACGGTGACGATAAACCAAATCAGTCAGCACGGAACGCAGCGCATCGACGCGTTTAATTTTACCTTCAGCAACAACACCGAGCGGCAAAGGACTGCTATGCGCCTGCTCGATCAAGAAGGCTTGTTTAGCCTTTTTTAACTGTACCCACCGTACCGCATCGTGCTGGATCGCTAAACCGATGAGTAGCGGCTTGGAAAATAACGAAAACGTCAAGGGAATACTCCTCTGGGATAAAACCTGATAGAATGGGGGCTCTGACGGAAAAGAAGGTTGCGCTAACGAAGAGGATGTTAATATACTTGACGCCCCATAAAATGCAAGATTTTTATACGCTATGACTTATTTTTTACGTTTGGTTCGAAAGCTGATTATCTTCACCCTTCTTCTATGCACAGTCGTAGTGCTCGCTATCCTCTATTATATGGAATATGAGCTACCCGATATCGATGCCTTGAATACCGTTCAATTGCAAGTTCCATTACAAATCTATACCAGCGATGGAAAACTCATCGCCACGTTTGGAGAAAGACGACGTATCCCCGTTCCCTACGATCAAATTCCTAAGCCGCTGATTCAAGCCGTTTTAGCCACGGAAGATCAGCGTTATTTTCAACACAAAGGGGTCGATATTGCTGGCCTCGGACGTGCGACGGTTCAACTCATCGTCACCGGTAAAAAATTACAAGGCGGCAGCACCATTACCATGCAAGTCGCACGCAGCTTTTATCTCTCGCGTAATAAGACTTTCAGTCGTAAATTACGCGAAATCTTATTAGCCATTAAAATTGAACATCATTTGAAAAAAGAGAAAATCCTCGAGCTTTATTTGAATAAGATCTTCTTTGGTAATCGCGCGTATGGCGTCGAAGCGGCGGCAGAGATTTATTATGGCAAGCACTTAAATGAACTGACCATCGACCAATACGCGATGCTAGCCGGCATCCCCAAAGCGCCTTCCACCCTGAATCCGCTCGCCAACGCGGATGCTGCCAAAAAACGACGTGACCATGTGCTCGCGCGTATGCATGAGTTGGGATATATCGATGATGCGACTTATAGCAATGCTATCAATGCGCCGTTAAATGCGAGCTATCATGACTTGCAGACAGAAGTGAAAGCACCGTATGCCGCCGAGCTCGTACGCGAGCAATTGCAGCAAATGTATGGTGATAGCATTTATACCGATGGCTTCAAAGTCTATGCCACCATCGATAGTCGCTTGCAGGAAGAAGCGAACAAAGCCGTACACGATAATCTGCTGGCTTATGACCAGCGTCATGGTTACCGTGGTCCGAGTGGTAATTTAGGTATTCCTTCTCTGGATAATATGGAAAACTGGGAGCAGGCGTTAAGTAAAATACCCGTCATCAATGGCCTAGAACCGGCCGCCGTCGTCGAAATGACCGAAAAAACCATGACGGTGCTGCGCGCCAATGGCGACCTTAAAATCATCCCTTGGACAGGCCTTACTTGGGCACGAAAACAAATCAATGCAGACTACCTGGGTCCTTTGCCAAAACGCGCGGATCAGATTGTGAAACTAGGCGATATCGTCCGCATTCAAGCGACACCGCAAGGCTACCAGCTCGCTCAGCTACCGAAAGCAGAAGCAGGCTTAGTCGCTCTCGATCCGCAAAACGGGGCTATTCTAGCCATGGTGGGCGGGTTTGATTATCAGAACAGCAAGTTTAACCGCATTACCCATGCCCAGCGTCAGCCAGGGTCCAGCTTTAAACCGTTTGTTTATTCTGCTGCTCTCGATAAAGGCTTTACGCTGGCTACCGTCATTAATGATGCGCCGATTGTGGTGGAACAAATGGACGATACCTTATGGCGTCCGCAAAATGACACCAAAAAATTCTACGGCCCCACGCGCTTACGTACGGCGATCATTGAATCACGCAATCTTGTGTCGATTCGCCTCCTAGCCTTACTTGGCTTACCTTACACGGTTGATTACCTCAAACGCTTCGGTTTTGTACCTTCCCAGCTACCGCCTGGTTTATCGTTAGTGTTAGGAACTGCCTTAGTTACGCCATTGCAAATGGCACAAGCCTATGCGGTATTTGCCAACAATGGCTTTAAAGTCGTCCCTTATGCCATTGGCTCCATTCGCAGCTCACAAGATCAGTTAATTTATCAAGCAAGACCTCTCGTCGCTTGCGATACCACTTGCAGCAATGAGGTTGCCGCTGCACCGCGGGTGATTTCAGAACAAAATGCTTTCCTCATCAATTCTTCTTTACACGATGTCATCGAACGAGGAACAGCCAAATTAGCCAAAAACTTAGGCCGTAAAGACTTGGCCGGTAAAACCGGTACCACCAATAACCAAGTCGATGCCTGGTTTGCTGGTTATGATTCCAACATCGTCGCCGTCAGTTGGATGGGTTTTGATTTTAATCAATCCTTACACGAACACGGGGCTAAAGCAGCCTTGCCAATGTGGATGCAGTTTATTCAAGCCGCGTTAAAGGGTAAGCCCGATCATGCATTTGTACAGCCGCCTGGGATTGTCAGCATGCGAATTGATCCGCTCACCGGCAAGCGTACATCGGCCAACGATCCAGCCGCGATGTTTGAATTCTTTATGGCTCAGTACACGCCTGATAAAGAGAGCAGCGCTTCTTCTGAGACGACAGATACAGCCGATGCTTCTTCTGATGAAGACAGCCAACAGAAGAAGGAAGAGTCACTCTACTAAGCGTTCGCTTTAGCAACGACTTTATAAGGTACTTCCAAGGTGAACGTAGCCCCTTTGCCAACACCGTCGCTATGAACGGCCAATGAGCCATCCATTTCTTTTGCAGCTAGCGCAGCAGAATGTAAACCAAAACCATGTCCTTGTAGCTTGGTGGTGAAGCCGTGCAAGAAAATTCGCTCTAAATTCTCCGAGGGAATACCGACCCCATTATCCCTGACTTCAATCATCAGTTTTTCATCTGGCTTAAGTTTGATTTTAATCGTCACCAACTTATCTGGAATAGACGTTTTATCGAGAGCATCTTTGGCGTTATGAAGCAAATTTACCAAGATTTGCATTAATTTTATTTTGTCGATCTGCACGGGGGAGAGCTTGTCATAGTCTTTTTTAATCGTCACACCATCTTCCGTTATTTCAGTGATTTGTAATACTTCTTCAATGGTTGCCCCAATATCGGTGATTTGTTCAAATCGTGTATCGCCGCTTAACGATTGTTGGGTGGCAATAATATTTTTGATATGTTCTATGTGGTTGGCTAACTGACCTAATTCTTTAGAAATAGTCGCTTTCTCGTCTTTCCAATAATCCGCTAAGGCCATAAAGAATTTAGGAACGCGCTCACCTTGTGCATCTTGGGTAATAAACGTATTCAAATTATCTTTATTTGCATTTAATAAATCACCTACTTTAACGAGATTATCCAACGGTGAATGGACAATTTTTTCATTTAATAATTCCGCTGATACGTTCACGCTATTTAATACGTTACCAATATTATGCAATACATTATTTGCGACTTCCGCCATCCCTACTTTACGAGCAGAAACTAACAATTGCTGCTGAGCGC
>SCTP01000145.1 GCA_004322325.1 Gammaproteobacteria bacterium
CATTTATTTTGCCTAATATTCCACCCATTCATCACACACGAGGCGGCTTAGAATTAGCAGATCCTCTTGCTGATGCAACACGATTAGATTGGCTATATCTCACGCAATTATTGAATGGTTCAGGCTCGAATCAACGAGGAAAATATAAGTCCTCTTATCAAATTGGAAATTTTACTCAAACAGAAATTGATGGTTTTTGGAATAATTTAAGTATTGCTAATCCTCATCTTACTCAATCGTTAGTACAAATCGATTCCTATGGTGGATGTATTAATACCTATGACACCGATGGGAAGCAACAAACCTCTGTTTGTCAGCGAAAATCATTGCTGAAAGCGCAATTTCAAACTTATTGGAGTATTACTACCAGTGAAGAAGGTGATGAAAAAGAAATTGAAGATGAACAAATTGGCTGGATACGAAAAATTTTCACGGATGTCTATGCAGAGCAAGGCGGCAAACCCTATCCAGGAGCGGATGGTCGCTATCAAGGCTGTTATATAAACTATCCAGATATTGATATGAAATACATTAATAATGATCACATCACTATCGATACGCGTTGGTTGGAATTATATTATGGGGATAGAATAGATAACTTAATTGCAGCCAAGCAAACATTTGATCCAAATAATGTGTTCTTTCATGAGATGTCTATCCCTCTTACAAAAACTTAAACACAGGATCATCCTGGAATTATTTTCCAGGATGAGGTGAAATATCAAGACTACCGAAACCGATAATGACTCATTCTGTATGTCGATTCTTAAATTTTTTAAATGTTGAATTAATTAATTCTATTCTTTTTTCAACCTTATTTGCCGCCGCTTCGAGTGTAAAACCTTCATCTAAAAGTTCTTTTATAAGTAATATTTTTTTAATTTCCAAATAGTTAAAACGCCTAGTTGTACCTGACTCATCGACTGTTTTAATTAACCCTTTTTCCTGCCAATAGCGTAATTTGCGTTGCGGAATGTTAGTAATTTCCGCAACTTCTCCAATCCCAACAATTAACTTAGTTAGAAATTCATGATCATCCAATATATTTATGGTGCTAAGTTTATGATTTTGAGAAGTTTTTTTTGCCATTGTCGCCTCACAACGTATTGTTGACATTTCATCATTTAATGATATTATCTTACATTAAATGTAATTTAATTACAATTAAGGCGACAAAATATTAATCGAGGCAAGTATGATAAATTTACAAAATAGCGCATTGTTACTAATAGAATTCCAAAATGAATGGCTAACTGAAAAAGGCAAGCTTAATCATTTATTATCAGATAGAGAGCAATTTTTAACTTCTTTAAAGAATGCAGAAAATGTAATTAAATGTGCTCGTGATTCAAGAATACATATTATTCATTCTGGTCTTAGCTATACAAATAAATATAAAGAACTGGGAGAAGCACAGCATGGGTTACGAGCAGCTATTCAGGCAAAGAAAACATTTCTTGAAAATACAAATGCTAGTCAATTCACAGCACCTTTTGACCCTCAGGAAAATGAATTCGTCGTAAGTGGCAGAATAGGTAGCAGTGCATTCTCTGGATCAAATCTAGACGCATATTTACGAAATAATCGCATTAACATATTATTCATAATGGGGTATGCACTGCATGTTTGCGTTGAATCAACGTTTCGTGCAGCACACGATCTAGGATATGAATCAATAATCATTGAGGATGCTTCATCCGCATTTAATCAAGAACAAAAAAAATATTTCTTACAAAACATTGTTCATCACTTTGGCGACAAAATGAAATCGGATGATTTTCTAAATCTCTTAAAAAGAGGATAAATTAATGGGGTAGTAGCAGTTGTCAACAACACTTGAAAACTGACCACCTAACCAGAGTCGCTTTTAAAGCCTGTGCAAATGTGTCAGCAAGTGTTGTTTTACTCGCATCCGTTACACCGCTAATGCCAACAACTTTGGGGTTCATAGTTAAACCTACTTACTGGAAGTGAAGCCAATTATAAATCTCATTACGTATGCTTTCTTGTAATCCCTCTCGTAAGCTTGCCAAACTCGCCTGTTTTTCATCGATATAATTTTTCAAAATAGATACTGCACTTATTGCAACACGCTTCCCGAGCCAGCCGCTTGTCCGCTGCCACAACAGCTGAGTCCCGTCGTCATCGTGTAGATTTTCGAGAAAATCGAATCCTAAAGATTTGAGCATACGCTGGGGAATGCAAAGCCCATAAGCGCAGTACAAGTCGCGCTGCTTATCAGTCTGAAACACATGAAAGTTTTCAACATATGCTTTATAGCCAGCAATAAGTAGCTGCTCTACATCCACATAATCGTCTATCACGATAGCAACCCTAGGCAGCAGCTCTTTTCTAAATGCTTCTATTGCCATTTTTGTTTCTTTGCTGATCATGTCAATTATTCCACCTTTACCTGCACCATACGGCATGGGAAAAGTTTCTTTTGCTATTACATTAATCAACGCCTTCATTTTAGAAACATACTGCTTTTTCTCTTGCTCGCTGATTTCACGAACTTTCCATTGTGCTAAGGCTTTTGCTTTGCCATCTTCAAGCTTATCAAAATAAGGAAGCATCATTTTGACCATTTCAAGCTGACGTCTTTTTGTGGCTATTTCAAATGGCTTTCCAACCTGGAACCGTTGCCTGGTCTTCTGGCTTTCTATTTCTTCTTTTATTTTCGGTTCTATTAGCAAAAGCTCTGGTTTTGCATCTAGAATCCTTTTCACGACATCTCTGTCGTCATCTACCACCGCTTGCAGCAGTTGTTTTAAAGCGAATCTGTCGAGATCTGGTTGAAAGAATTTATGGATAGCCTTGTTAGTTCTAGCATAGGCGCTTTTGCTTTTTTCATCAGGAATAAATGAACCAATAAGCCGAAGAACATCAGGCGATGCGACTACCAACGAGTATTCATTCTCGCTATTAACTCTATCTTTTCTTTTATTCAACACAACTACTACCCCCTTTCTACTTCGTATCATTCACGATTTATGTAGTTCTATTCAACTAGCCTCAGAAAGCAACTCCGTAACCCACGAATTCAAGCTTTTGCCTTGCACCTCTGCCATCATTGCGACCCGCGCATGAAGTTCTGGCGGAACACGTAACATGATATGCCCCGAATAAGGTTTCTGAGGTGAGCGTCCTGCTTTTTTACAAGTCTCAAGATAATCATCTACTGCTTCTTCAAACGCTTTATGCAGTTCAATCACAGAATCACCATGAAAACCTACTATATCATTGATACCTGCTATATGGCCTACAAAGCAATCATCTTCATCACTATACTCTATTCGAGCTGCATAACCTTTATACTGCATTGTGTTCATGGCATGACTCCCATTTTTTCAAGAAATGCTCGTGCATCGCGTACTTGATAAGGCTTGGCTTCCTTTTGCGGATGCGGCCTATGAAAGGTAGCAATGATCCCATTGAGCTCAAACCGAACCCGTGAACCAGCACCTTCTATCAATTTTGCTCCAATTGCTTGAAATAATGACTCTATTTTTCGCCACTCCAGCGAACTTGGAACAGGTTTCTGGAAAATAACTTCCAGTGTTTTTCGATGCGTCTTATTCATTACGTTTCCATATGCTATCAAATTATGATAGCATAGACGAGGTTTATTTCAAGATCAATACTGGAAGAAACTATTTGGCTAGTTTCGAAACTTGCGATTATCGATAGTTGTTTAATTCATTTTATATTCGGATTTTCATCTTCATTCTCTATCTACATCCAGCGTGAGCCACCAGCGTATAGTTTGCTAATTTTATAACTTTTTATAATATTGCTTACCATGATTGTAGAAAAACACACAATCTCCGTATTATCGTACATTTGCCATGAATCTGCTATAGGCGTGTATAGGTTAAAAAAAGTTGCTAAGCCCAGCTTTATACCGTCTACAAATAGACTTCTTTTATAATGATCTCGCCCCGAATTTATAGACACACCTATGCGACATCTTTACATTGATTCTCAAACGCTTCAGGCGCTATTGAACCAATTGCTGAATGACGACGGACACGATTGTAATACACTTCGATATACTGGAAAATACTTTGTTTAGCAATTTCTCTTGTTGGATATCGTTCAGTGTAAACTAATTCTGTTTTTAAACTATGAAAAAAACTTTCTGCAACACTATTATCCCAGCAGTTACCTTTGCGACTCATGCTGCAAATAAACCCAAAGGATTTAAGTATTTTTTGATAATCATTAGAGCAATACTGACTGCCACGATCAGAATGGAATAGTACGCCACGTGGAAATTTTCGGCGCCATATCGCCATCATAAGTGCATCACACACGAGTTGACGTGACATGGTCGGTTGAATTGACCATCCAATGACTGCGCGTGAATATAAGTCAATAACAACTGCCAAATACATCCACCCTTCGTCGGTCCAGACATAACTTATGTCACCACACCATTTCTGGTTTGGCGCGTGCGCTGTGAAATCACGATTCAACAGGTTAGGTGCAACAGGCAGGTTATGCTTAGAATCGGTGGTTACTTTGAATTTTTTCTTTGCCTTGGCGTATAAACCAAGATACTTCATCCTTCTTGCAATGCGATTTTTACTGCATGTTTCACCCTCATCATGCAATTCATCAGCAATGCGCTTTGCGCCATACCGGCTTTTATGTCTCTTAAAAATGATCATGATTTTTTTATCTAACTCCTCATTGGATAGGGCACGCTTTCCTGGCTTGCGTTTAAGCCAGGCATAATAGCCACTACGTTCAAGTGACAGCATGTGACACATCCTCTTAACACTAAAATTTGGCTCATTAGCTTTAATAAACACGTACTTTACTTCTGGTGTTGAGCAAAGTACGCTGCCGCTTTTTTTAGTATTTCTCTTTCCTCCCTGGCAATGGCTAATTCCTTGTGTAAACGACGGTTTTCCTCTACTAAGGCAGCCATGTCTTTGCTGCCACTAGCATCAACAGTGGCAATATTGCCTTTCTTTTTTAGCGTATGAATCCAGCTATGAAGGGTGGCGGCGGGTATGCCCAGCTCTTTTGCTGTACTTTCTACGGATGGGGATTTTAATGCTAAATTAATCGCTTCTTGCTTAAATTCTTTTGTATATCTTCTTGCCGATCTTGTCATTTTCTAACACCTCTTTCGTTGACTCGTAGTTTATCAAAATTACGTGTCTACTGAAGTGGGGTGAGATTA
>SCTP01000146.1 GCA_004322325.1 Gammaproteobacteria bacterium
AGCGACTGTCTTCAATGCAATATACAACAATGCTACCGCTCACCCATCCAACACGGCCTACTGTGGCCAAGGATTCAGTGGTGGTGGTGCTGCCTTCAGTTATGCCTTGGCACACTATGCTAATTCCATTTCTGGGCATACGAGCGAAACACAACAATATTTGTTTGACTATGTGCTCATCGCTTCTGGGCCAGCGGTTTCCCGCCTGGATGTCGGCTGTCACCCAGCCGTTTATAATTCTGCTCCCATTACCAACTGCGGGATCACTTCGAATGCTGTTTCACCTCCACCTCTCTATTCATTCCTCGCTTACCCAAACAACCCCGTCGATCCCTGGGAATCCACCACCACCTGCGGTACCGGTAGCCCCTCTCAAGCAGATATCGATAAATGGGCAGGCGACAGCATCATCTCCACTGGCCCCAATGCCCATACCCCTGTCTTTAGTTATGGTGCCACCAATGTGAGCTTTTATTTCTGTGGTTCCTCTACCAACAATCAGAGCTTGGGTTTAGGATGGTTTCTCACTCAGCAAATACAGCCCAAAAACAGCCCGCTGCCCGTCAATTGCTTTACGCAGTGCACGGGAGAAGGGGTATGGAAAGATGCAAACGCTGTTGCTCAAACAAAGAGTGATATGAATACATACTGTGTATTGAACACGCATACCTAAACTGATCCAAGGCTATATCATGTATAACACTGGGTGCAAATGCACTCAGTGTTATATTTATCTAATGTCATTTGACTACGAAGTAGAAGAATCACATTTGTGGCAGGTCATACCACAATGACCACCGAAGCAAGCAGCAAGCGCCCCAACAGCAAAGAAAACAAACATAATAAAAGCACCCATTGCCATACCACCACCCGCCGGTGCCGTCATCATAATCACTGTTGTATCAGGAGTTGCGATCGCAGAGGCTTGTGCCGGCGCGACATTCGCTGCAATCACCACCGTTGCTGGATTAGCGATCATCGATGAGACATGCTGGAGAAAATGCGCTATATGCGCGGCAAACATCATCATAAAAATAAGAGCTAAACACCATGCAGTAAAACCATATAACGCACCCAAGTGACGCTTCATACAATAGGGCCGGCCAAGATAACCCGCTGTAAAACCAGAAACAAACATGGCGGCAATGATTCCTATTAGCAAGCCTAACACACCACCCACTGCCAACGTCATGTTGCCTTCTTTACTCATGGTAAATGCAGAAAGCCCAATGGCGATGCTAAATAAGTTAAGTAAAAAACTTAACCCTATCCCCACTAAAGCGCCGACCAAAACAGCTGTCCAGGAAACACGTATTATGCAGCATTTTTGATCATGCGCATGACACTCTGTTTTCATCATATTGGATTGTCCATTCATGATTTAAAACTCCTTCATTTAAGAGATAGCAGAACCATTATGAAAACATATGAGAAACTACCCAAATTAGAATTAGCACACCAAGTGGAACACCCAGCAGCCACGCAATTAAATATTTCCACATAGGATCATCTCCATTTGTAAGTTTAACTTTCCATTACTAAATGCGTAGTGTAACACATTTCAAGACATGAGATATTACGAAAGAAAACCAGGAACGGTAGCTAGCTTATTCTCTAATTCATTTTAATTAGCACATCAACCAATCAAATAATATTTGATATGTCTTTTCTGGTGCTTCTTCAGGAATAAAATGACCACAATCAATGGACTCACCATCAACGGACTCTGCCCAATCTTGCCATATTTTTATAACCTCATATCTGCCTAAAAAACCGTTTTTTGACCATATAATTAAAAGCGGACATTTTATTTTATTATCTTTATCAGCCTCATCATCAATTAGATCAATACTTTCTGCGGCGCGATAATCTTCACAAGCAGCGTGAATTGCTTCTGGTAAAGAAGAGCAGCGGATATATTCATTTAATATTTCTGTGGGAAAAGTAGCAAGACCTGATTTACACCAACGCTTTAATGTCTCTTTGATATAATAATCAGCACTATTTCCTATTAGTGTTTCTGGTAAAGGATATGGCTGAATTAAAAAAAACCAATGATAAAAACTTTTGGCAACCTCTTTATTGGTTTTTTCAAAAATATAAGC
>SCTP01000147.1 GCA_004322325.1 Gammaproteobacteria bacterium
GGAAATTGTGTTAATAGAGAGGAAATATGCGTATTCCAAGCTTGATAATTCACCCCAATAATTTGCGCTTTACTCGTTAGTTGATACGTGAAACTATCACTGCCACTCGCGCCCGCGTTGGGCGTATAGGTGAATGAACCATCTGCATTCACCACCGCTGTTCCTTTTGTACCCTGTGTTAACAGGGAGGTACTCAGTCCAACTGTGTCTTGATCATAATCATAAATGCTGCTGGCCGTTCGCTGGCTTGTCAAACTCGAATTATCAAATAAATTTCCCGACGTCGTCCCTAATAAAGAAGCATTGATCGTATGGGTGGCGGTTACCATCGGATTGTCATACGGTGTCACATTCACAAACGCACTGGCAGCTAAACTCGTTTCGTTCATCACGTCTGTAACGGTGACATTAATCGTACGCATTGATACATCAGGGGTTGCGCTGGTATTTGCATAGGTAATGGATTTGATGGCCGTTGAAAAATTAGCCCCCGTATCGCCTGATGGATTGGAAGTGGTAATCGTCACGACACCATTCACATTGTCAATGACAGCGCTCATGCCGCTTGGGAGTGCGCCGACAGCAAAGATATCACCCGTTTGTGGATTGGTCACTGCCACCACAGCGCTTTTAATTAAATTACCATCCGGATCGGAAATAGTCATACTGCTTCCCGCTATACCGACGGGCGTTCCTGATTGCTCTGAAAAAGTAGAAGAATAATTATTGCCGCTTGCAGAAATAGCCACATTATCGATAAAAAATTGCTGTGCTGAGCTATTACTAAACCCCTTATTCACTTTGACTTGAAACACCATTTTATCGGAAATGTAATTGGAGATATCATAGTTAACAGTGGTATTAGCAGTGACGTTTGCCAGTGTGCCAAAGGAAACAAAATTAGCGCCGTCATTACTAGAAATGCCAATTTCAACGGCATCAGCAGAGGTTAAATTAGCGGTACGATAACTGAAAGACAAGGTAGCAGAAGTGTAAGATAGAAGGTCAAACGATCTGCCGATAAAATCACCTGATTGCGCCGTGTGTCCAACAAAGGCAAGTTCTTGACCGGTACCAAGACCCGCGACCGTACCACCTGATGCCACACTAGGAATAATAACATTCCCACCAATAGGGCTATTATCGCTATTAGTAGAACCACCTGGTGTAAAAGCACGTGAATAAGAAGCATCGAATTCCATCCAGCCTGACGTCCAATTCGTACCACCCGTATACGTGCCAGATGAAAAATTATCCGTAATCGTGAATGCAGCTGGGCCATTCAAATCGAGCACCGGTTTGGCGAGTACGTGATAAAAATTCGCTAATCCTAACGTACTAAATATATTCGTTGGCCCGTAACTCATCGTGCCAGTTTGATATTCCAGTGTCCAATTGCCTCCTAACAAAGCGTTGCCCGTCATATCGGTGGAAGCAGCGACGGTCACGCCTACTTTCTGACTTAAGTCTGTGACAAATTGGCGGCCACTCTGATCGGCTGCCACACCGCAAGCATATAATAATACGTTGGCATCAGCGGTAAGAAAATTATGCCAACTTTCTATTTCAGCAGCATATTGATCGTGTAAACTTTTATCGTTTAATAAACTATTACCTAATTCCACCGTACCATTACCACCATGAGAAAGAATGTGAATGGCGGAAATAGGCGATTGCTCTGCTTTAATCGCCATATCGATTTGATCGATACCATTTTGATCGGGATTAATAAAATGAACTTCCGCATTAGGCGATATACCTTCTAATAACGAAGAGACATCGTTTAAGCGGGAATCGATAAACACTAATTCTTTTGGCTGCGCTTTTTGGAATTCAGTAAATTCTTGTACGCTGGAAGACGTATCTTTCTCTGTGACCGGTTGAATTGTCTCTGGCGTATCAAGCGGTTGCGTCACATGATTGGCTTCCGGCGGTGCTTGCGGTGCGGTGGTAGAGTGATCGGCCTGGGTGGCATCGTGAGCCGTTAGATCTGCTTGAGGGACATCATGAGGCGCTGCTACCAGACTAGCATCATAAAGCATCCTCCCCTCAAGTGTTTGTTTTAATGAGGTATATCGATGCTTCCTGCCAATAGGCTTGATATGGTTAGATTTTTTCGACATCGACCGCAACCACGTATTATTATATGTCTAATTACATTATAGGTTATGAAGAAAAGGTTTGCTCTTCATGGATATGAATTTGTATAAAAAGGGATTTTTGTTAGTAGCAAGCTTGATCTTATCCGCTTGTTATGTTCAATCTCAGCCCACTAGCATTGATGAAAATTACAAAATAGCGGAAAAAAATTTAAAATCACTTTCCCAAGAGCAACCCCCTGTCAAAAAAATCGATTTTTATGAAGCACTAGCAAGAGGCTTAAAATACAATCTTGATTATCGCATCAAGCTAGCCAATAACGCCTTACAATTAGACCAATTGCAACTCGCTGAATTTGCTATGTTTCCTCAGCTAAATGCGACAGGATCGCTTTATACACGTAGTAATGATTTATCGAGTTTTGGTACGACCACCACGGGTCAAACCACTGATGTATTAAATTCTACCCCCCGCACCTTACGCTCAGCCCGTGGGGCATTTAGCTGGAATATTTTAGACTTTGGGGTCAGTTATGTGCGTGCGAAGCAACAAAGTGAACGCTATTTAATTGCCCTCGAAGAGGAACGGAAACAAGCGCAAAAATTAACGCAAGATATTACAACAGCTTATTGGAATGCCTATAGCGCTCAAATATTAATGGGGCAAACACGAG
>SCTP01000148.1 GCA_004322325.1 Gammaproteobacteria bacterium
CGCAATTGCCGATGGTAGATGGGGTGATGATTGGCCGTGCCGCCTATGCGAATCCTTATCTCTTAGCGTCTTTGCAAGCTAAGTACTTTAAAAATAAGCCAATTTTAAGCCGTCATGAAGTGGTGTATCATTTATTGCCCTACATTCGCGATCAGCTCAAAAATAAGGTAAAATTGCATGCCATCACGCGCCATATCCTTGGCTTATTCCAAGGTCAGCGCGGGGCAGCAGCTTGGCGGCGTTATCTGAGCCAGCATGCGTGTCAAAGTGGGGCAGGGGCAGAAGTGCTTGAACAGGCGCTGGCTTTAATAAGTAACGAATAATGAAACGAGAGTAGGTAAATAATATGATCGAATTTTTTTCTAGTATAGCTGATGCAGTGGGATTAGTAGGTGTGTTGCTGCTATTGATTGCTTTTTATTTCTTGAACACAAATAAATTCTCTCCAATGAGTATGTGTTATCAAGTGTTCAATTTATTAGGCGCATTATTTATTTTGTACTCACTTATTTTTCATTGGAATTTGTCGTCTTTCACGATTGAAGTGGCGTGGGTGATGATTAGTTTGATTGGTATTTATCGGGCTGTACAATCCTAAGTTTATTGTTATTGGCGAGGCTGTGTAGTCTCGCCAATAATACGTTTTTTATTCATCCCAACTCAACGCACCACCCGTTTGATACTCAATCACGCGCGTTTCAAAGAAATTCTTTTCTTTCTTCAAATCCATAATTTCACTCATCCACGGAAATGGATTCGTCGCGCCCGGATATTGCTGATCCAACCCAATCTGCGCACAACGACGATTCGCAATAAACTGCAAATAATCTTTAAACATTTCCGCATTCAATCCCAAAATGCCACGTGGCATGGTATCTACTGCATAAGTATATTCCAATTCCACCCCTTCTCGAATCATGCTGATGGCTTCGCGCTTAAACTCTTCCGTCCAAAGCTGCGGGTTTTCAATCTTAATTTGATTAATCACATCAATCCCAAAGTTAAGATGCATGGATTCATCACGTAAAATATACTGAAATTGTTCCGCTGTCCCCGTCATCTTATTGCGGCGCCCCATGGACAATACTTGGGTAAAGCCGACATAGAAGAAAATACCTTCAAACACAACGTAGAAAGCAATTAAATCACGCAATAAACGTTGGTCGTTTTCAAGTGTGCCTGTGTGAAAATACGGGTCACCCAAACTTTGTGTATATTTCAGCGACCAAGCTGCTTTGCGTGCCACGGAGGGGATTTCGCGGTACATGTTAAATACTGCCCCTTCATCCATCCCTAAACTTTCAATGACGTACTGATACGCATGCGTATGCAGTGCTTCTTCAAATGCTTGACGCAATAAATATTGCCGGCATTCTGGATTTGTTATATGACGGTAAACCGCCAACACGAGATTATTCGCGACTAATGAATCAGCCGTCGAAAAGAAACCCAGATTACGCATGATGATCGTGCGTTCATCTTCCGTCAAACCATGCGGATCTTTCCACAGGGCATTGTCCGCTGCCATATTAATTTCATTAGGCATCCAGTGATTTGCACAAGCATCTAAATATTTTTTCCACGCCCATTGATATTTAAAAGGCACTAATTGATTCAAATCAGCACGACAATTGATAATTTTCTTATCGTCAA
>SCTP01000149.1 GCA_004322325.1 Gammaproteobacteria bacterium
ATCAAATTCTTTTTTCGCTGCTTCGATATTTAAAGACGTAATATAGTGCGTCACACATTCTAACTGGCTGGAGATATTTTCCAGTGTGTCAAACAGGGGCTTTGGAATAGGGTAAGTTTGGCTCATCGTGATTATTAATCCGTATGCGGTGGTGGTTCATCTTTTTTAAGAAATTTCTTTGGTGGTCCCGTTAAAATACCTTGATCCTGATGCACTAATCCGCTGGTTGTCCATGGCATGCGTCGATAATATGGTAATGGTTCATCGGGACTAAAAAGCGGGTATTTGATGATATTAAAATAAGGCGAATAATCGAAATCTTTCGGTGAAAACAAGTGAGGATTACGATGAAAAAGTTCCATGCCTTGTCCTTCATCTGGTTTTACAAAAGGCAAAATAGGAAATTGCACGGCAGTGAATGCCTTGGCAATTAAAGAAGAGCAAATACTACTTTCAGGTTGACCGGTGGGCGTGCGAAATAAGCGTGATCCCCAACGCCGAGGTAAAATCGTCCATGGCAAAAGGAAGCGGGCAAGATCAAGTAAATCGCGTACATTATACGGTTGGCCCAAGGCTTTAAGAGAATGGTCAATAACTTGATACGTATCCGAAGGGGTAATACCAATCGGCCGACAAATGCGAATATGATGATGACGATAAAAACTCAGCGGCGTTAACACCGTTCCTTTATCTAATAAATCTTCCAAAACAAGATGCACATTATCTTTCGCATCAATGTAGCGATGAATCAGGCGTTGCACTTCTTCATCTTCAAAATCACTTGCTCGGCCAATATACAAGGCAGCATGTGTCCACGGACTTTGGGTGATGGTTCGTATCACCGCACTCACACGACTGCGGCCTTCGATGAGCAAGACATCGCCTGGCCGAATTTCATGTTTCATGCGGGTGAAATCATACGGCATGACTTCAGTGGTGGGAGGCTCATAAGTCAGCCATTGATACAGCTTTTTTCTAAGCGCCTGATACCATGTCTTGAACATTCATTAAATCCTTTCCGCTAATTCCGCTGCATATCCAATGTAACTTCCTGGTGTTAATTCATGCAATTGTTTTTTGACTTCTTCCGGTAATGATAAGCCATCAATAAATTCGTGTAACATGGCTTGATCAATGCGCTTACCGCGGGTGAACGCTTTTAACTGCTCATAAGGTTGTTCGAGTTTATAACGTCGCATGACGGTTTGGATGGCTTCAGCCAATACTTCCCAATGTTGATCCAAGTCGGCAGCAATAACTGCTTGATTCGGCTCTAGTTTTTCAATTCCTTTGGCAGTTGCTTGATAAGCTAATACCGCATGCCCGATGGCCACACCGATATTGCGTAATACAGTGGAATCGGATAAATCTCGCTGCCAGCGCGAGATAGGCAGTTTGGTGATCATGTGCTCGAAGAGAGCGTTGGCGATACCTAAATTACCTTCTGAGTTTTCAAAATCAATGGGATTCACTTTATGTGGCATGGTGGAGGAACCCACTTCGTTCGCAAATGATTTTTGTTTGAAATAATTTAAGGCGATATAGCCCCAGGTATCACGATTAAAATCGATAAGAATGGTGTTGATACGGATCATGACGGCAAAAAATTCTGCCATGGAATCGTGTGGTTCGATTTGAGTGGTGTAAGGATTCCACGTCAATCCAAGTTTATTCACAAAGTTTTTACTGATCAGTTGCCAATCCACATGAGGATAAGCAATGGCAAGGGCATTATAATTTCCCGAGGCGCCATTGATTTTACCGAGAATAAAAATATTAACGAATTGATCGATTTGTCTTTGTAATCGGGCAATCACATTAGCAGTTTCTTTACCCACGGTGGTCGGAGTGGCAGGTTGGCCGTGTGTGCGCGATAGCATGGGGAGTTGGGCATTATCATGGGCGAATTTTCTTAGCAATAACAATATATCATCGAGCGCGGGTAAAATACATTGTTTACGTGCTGTTTGCAGCATCATGCTATAGGCTAAGTTATTAATATCTTCCGACGTGCAACCAAAATGAATAAATTCGCTTAAGGCCGCTAATTCAGTATTACCACTAATTCGTTCTTTGATGAAATACTCCACTGCTTTCACATCATGATTAATGCCTGATTCAATATGCTTAATACGTAATGCATCTTGTTCGGAAAAGTTTTCGATAATATCGTCGAGTATGTGTTGTGTATGTGGGCTTAATCTGGGGATTTCAGGGAGATTGGCAAATTCAGCTAGCATTTGCAGCCAGCGGATTTCGATGATGACACGAAATCGAATTAAACCGTATTCGCTAAAAATAGCGCGTAAAGAAGTCATTTTTTCTTGATAACGACCATCTAACGGTGAGATAGCCATGAGTGCTGATGTTGCCATAAAAAGCCCCTATAATTTATTCAATAATACCACCACCTAAACAAATTTCATCGTGATAAAACACGACGGATTGACCCGGCGTAATTGCTCGCTGCGGTTCAGTAAATGTGACTTGATAACGATCAGGAGTCAATTGTTCGATCACGCAGGGTTGATCCGGTTGTCGATAGCGTGTTTTAGCAGCTGCTTTGAGTGGTAAGGTGGGTGGATGGTTGATCCAGTGAACGTTGGTCGCGATGAGCGAGGATTTAAATAAAGCGTGGTGTTGATCGCCTTGGACGACGTACAACACGTTTCTTGCTGTGTCTTTTGCTGCCACGTACCACGGTAGTTCAGCTTTGTCTTTTTTTCCGCCGATATGTAAGCCTTGACGTTGGCCGATGGTGTAGAACATGAGGCCATCGTGCTGACCAAGGATTTCGCCACCTTCTAAGGTTTCGATGCGGCCGGGTTGGGCTGGCAGATATTCGCTTAAAAATGCCTTGAACTTGCGTTCGCCGATAAAGCAAATGCCAGTGCTATCTTTTTTGGCGTGGGTTTTTAAGCCTAATTCTTCTGCGATGGCCCGGACTTGCTTTTTAGGTAAATCGCCGACAGGGAAGACGCTTTGCGATAATTGATTTTCATCGAGTGCGTGCAAAAAATAGCTTTGATCTTTATGGGGATCGCTGCCTTTTAGCAAATAAACATGCTGATCCGCGTATCGTGTACGCACGTAATGGCCGGTGGCGATAGAGTCTGCGCCGAGTTGTTTGGCGTAGTCTAAAAAAGCGCGGAACTTAATTTCTTTATTGCATAAGATATCGGGGTTAGGCGTGCGGCCTGCGCGATATTCTTGTAAAAAGTAGCTAAATACGCGTTCCCAATAGCGATCAGCAAAGTTGACCAGATGCAGCTCAATGCCCAGCGTATCACACACTGCTTGCGCATCGGCCATGTCTTGGGCGGCAGGGCAGTAGGTATCGGTGTCATCGCCCTCCCAGTTTTTCATGAACACGGCTTCGACGCGATGACCAGCTTTTTGCAATAAATAAGCAGACACAGAGGAATCCACGCCCCCGGACATGCCGACGATGATGTGTTTTAAGGATGAGATTGTCATGGTGATCGAATCATGCTTGATAATGGGGTGTAAATCAACTTGATCTAGTCTTGAATGAGAGCTATAATTAGACTAAGTCATACGACTAAGTCGATATAGGTGATGAATGCGTACTGTCAATGTTCATGAAGCTAAAACTCATTTTTCTCAACTGTTAGATGCTGCTATGGCGGGAGAAGAGATCATTATCGCGAAAGCGGGTACACCTTGTGTTCGGTTGGTGCCAATTTTGACGGCGCCGAGAAAGCCTGGCGCTTTAAAAGGAAAGGGGTACGTTTCGGATTCATTTTTTGAACCTTTATCCGACGATGAGATTGGCCAATGGGAGTAAATTTTTTCTTGCTCGATACGCATGTTTTGCTTTGGTGGCTATTTGATGATCCAAAATTATCAGAACGTGCTAAAGCGGCTATTGCTTCACCGGAATCGCGGGTATTTGTGAGTAGTGTATCCGGCTGGGAGATTTCAATTAAATATCATCTAGGAAAACTACCGCATGTGGGTGATCTGGTGAAAGAGCTTTCATTGTATGTGCGGCGAGAGCGATTTGAAGTATTGCCTATTTCGCTTGAGCATGCTATTGCTGCTGGTGCGTTAGATGGAAAGCATAAAGACCCATTTGATCGGATGTTGATTGCTCAAGCGTGTAGCGAAAAATTAACGCTGATTAGCGATGACAAAATGTTCAAAAAATATAAAGTTACTTTGTTGTGGTAGCAGTATTTGCTTGTTAGCACTCCTGAAAATGAGATAACATGCTGTAATTATCCTACAATTGCGAGGTAGTATCGAGTTTCCAATGTTCAAAAAGGCGCAATATCATTTCAGCAAGCTTAGCTTTTTCTTCATTGGAAATATATTTTGGTGAGTATTCTCTTTTCTTCATTTGTTATTAAGTCTCAGTGGTTTGAAGCTTGATTTCTTTTATCAAACCTTTTGGTATTAACTTGATACCTT
>SCTP01000150.1 GCA_004322325.1 Gammaproteobacteria bacterium
TATCTTTTTCAAGATCTATACCTGGAGCTATTTCAGTCAAGGTAATTTTTCCTTCAATCAATTCAAATACTGCTCGCTCTGTAATATAAGTGACATGTTTTTTTTGTACATATCGACACCTTGCGTTAAAATTAATTTGACGCACTTTATCAACAAATTTCCTAATTGCTCCCTCTCTTGCAATTTTAAGCTCCCCATTATTGCAAATTATTTCTAATCCATTAGCGGTAAATGTTCCGCAAAATATTAAATGTTGTGAGGATTGTGAAATATTTATAAAACCGCCGATACCATTTATTTTTTTCCCTAATTTATTCACATTGACATTTCCATTTCGATCAACCTCACCGAAACCAAGAAAAGCTATATCAATGCCACCACCATCATAAAAATCAAATTGTGCTGACTGTTCCAGAATCGCTCGTGGATTGATCGATGCGCCAAATGATAAACTACCTGCCGGATATCCTCCGATAGCACCAGATTCTACTGTCAATGTGAAATTGCTTTTTCCTTCCTCTATAGCAACACGTGAAATATATTCTGGCGTACCTATTCCTAAATTAATCACAGCATTTTTATATTTTAAAGTTTCCAGATAAGCTCGGCGTGCTATGATTTTTTTAGCGTTTAAACATACTGGCTTTTCATCATTTTGCTTAATAACTTGTCCTGAGCCAGTAAAAAGTGAATTAAATCGTTCGCCATAGGTTTGCCAATGGTCATTTTCTTCAACCACAACTAAATAGTCCACTAAAATACCAGGAATGCGAATATCATGCGCTGGCAGTGATCCAGATGGTACCACCTTAAGAACTTGGACAATCACAATACCACCGGAATTTCGCACTGCTTGCGCTTGTGCTAAATTATCTTGAAAACTAGCCTCAGATTCCATAGAAACATTACCTTCTTCATCCGCAATTGTGCCACGCAAAAATGCACAATGGATCGGAAAAGATGGATAAAAAAGTTGTTCTTTACCATGCAGTGAAATTACCTCGATGAGGTCATCATGAGTCTGTCCATTTAACTTTCCACCACCGTGGCGCGGATCAATAAAGGTATCAAGTCCAATTGGAGTAATTACACCAGGCTTCCCTCCAGCAATAGCACGAAATAGATGGCTAATCACACCTTGCGGCCAGTTATAAGCTTCTATGAGCCCTTGTTGAGCCATTTTTCCTAATCTTGGTGTGAGAGCCCAATATCCACCAATCACCTTTCTCAGAAGCCCTTTATAAGCCAATTGATTGAGACCTCGCTCTCCTTTATCACCTTGACCAGCAGCAAATACCAAACTCAAATCTCGTGGAGATCCCATTTCAAAAAAACGTTCTTTCAAGGCACGAGTTAATGCTTCCGGATGACCGCAGCTACCAAACCCACCGGTTGTGATTGTCCAACCACTTTCTACAAGTTTTGCAGCTTGAGCTGCACTAATAATAGGTTTAATCATAAATTCTTTCTCCCACATAGAAAATTAAGAAATCCACTTATCAATATGCGATGGGATTAATTAAAAAATTAAATAATATAATTATTACAAAGTAATTTTTGATCATTGTTTATGTTTCCCTCAGAATTTTCATATGAACTTTTTTCCATTAAAAGAAAGCGTCTTGCAACCATTCCTCGTTTCTGTTTATTATCTATTTTAGTAACTGACTTTCTTTTACCACTTTTAATAAAATTTTCCGATAAACATCTGGTCTAACTGATTTATGCAACTCAATAATTTTTCTTGCTAATGATAAACTAGGATTAGTATTATTCCCGCTTATTAATTCATATACAACTTCCTCCGGTACTCGAGCATAAAGCGCTATACCCGATAGAGTATAAGCTTCAGTAGATAAAATATCGCTAATAACATAACGTAAAAAATTTGATTCAATCATTTCTTCCTCCACTTCAGGGTTAATTCTTAATAAACGAAAATAATTTCTATAATTTTCTTTAAATAAAAGTTTAAGCTCATTACAAACATGAAAAAACAATTCCGCTTCTAAGAAGAGCAACTCTTCTTTTGAAAAATTGCGCGGGTCAACGCCAATGTCCTTACATAAAAATTCTATAGCCGCCATACACTTTGCTCCTTTCTTACGCTAGAAAATTCTTAATCCTATCGGTTTCCTTCATTAAAATATTTCTACTTTACCCATTTCTATGATAAATTCTCCGAAACGGATCAATTAGCAATTGAGGCAATTAAAACAGAAGAATAAATGCCTGTCAACGGTTATTTTGATCTTTTTGGATGAAATAAAATTTAAACGCCGCGCTATTTGATTAATTTCGGATGAATTTCATAAAATGGGCAGACGAAAGAAAATTGAAAAAGAATTGCTAGATTCTCCCGAAGGGAGCCCTGAAGCCCGTGGGTTACGCGTTCGCAGAATCAGAAATATGGCTAATCTCTCTCGACAACAAATGTGTGAAAACACGGACATTAATATTAACAGCCTTAAAGGGTGGGAAATTGGACGTTATGGCGGCTTGACCTGGTATGGCGCTGAGAAAATTATCCATCAAGTAGCAAAAGAAGGCGTGCAATGTAGCTCAGATTGGCTCATGTATGGTATTGGTGCAGGCCCCTCTGTACAAACAGGATTTGTTGATACTGATATCCAACCACCTGCAACTTTAACTATAGCAACAGAATCTACTCAAAATGAAGATGAAAAAATTGCAAATGAATTAGCTTTATTCAAAAAACAGTATAAAAATGCTGTTGATTTTATTGTCGCAGACGAAGGAATGTCCCCTCTCTACCACTGTGGAGAATATGTGGGTGGGATTAATCTTTTTGGACAAAAAATTGATGTGGCGGTAGGACTTCACTGTATTACTCAAATGGAAAATGGCAACATCTTGCTAAGGCAATTACGAAAAGGATCGGAGCCCAATACTTATACTCTTGTCTGCTTAAATATCGACCAAACACCAGAGCCTGTGCTTTATAACGTCAAGCTTATTAGCGCTGCACCAGTTATATTTCACCGGAAAAGAAACATGGTTTATTAAAAATCAACCTAGCTATCAGCTTTTGCTGATGAATAGTTAGCTATTATTACATTTTGCTCAGCTCGAGCAAGCCAAATAATAGAGCCACTTGCTATAGCCAATAAAATAACCGTTAGCAAATTAAATTGATACCCCCCGGTAAGCACTTGGAGAAAATATGTTATCACAGGCGTAAATGGCTCCAACAATGAAACCATTAAAGTCCCTAATGTTCTAATGGCTGTTTGATACATGATTAATGGGAAAAATACAATAAGTAGAGAGGCAAGCAGATAATATTTCCAATCGATAACTAGAGATGCATGTGACTTACTAAAGAAGAAAATGGTCCCACTCACAATAACTAACAAATAAAAACGTGTAGCCAAAATTTGTGAAACTGAAAACCCTGCTTGGCCCATGCTCTCGGAGCTTACCCCAATAAATGCGCCTGAAACACCGGAAATAATACAGCAAGTAATGCCTACTATTGCCATATTGGAATTAGCATGCAGCGTATTCATACTCGTATATTGTTTAATAATTAAAGCCATGCTAATTAGAATGAGAAAAACACACATTGCTAAATGCTTATTTTCTGCAGCCTTCCGACGAGGTATCGACATCACAAAAATGGTTACCGAAACCACACCTAAGATAACACATATTGCAGTTGCCGGATCGATATAGCTCAGAGCCAAAAAACTACTCAGCCAATTAAAGAGAGTCACAATATTCATTTTAAGCAGTAGTTTAAAGTTTTTAGCTACAGAAAAATATAAGCTAGGAATTTTTTTAAAATTAAATAAATTGAATAAAAGCGTTGCATACCCAAACGTCATGAAAATGCTTAACATTTGATCATGGGTCTTATTTAAGTTTGAAATAAATACAAGTGAAACGGCATTTGCAACACAGCAAAGAAAAATACTTACATACCCTATATTATAATTTGATGCTCTACTCATCATATTGCTAACCTTCCTGTTAAATAATTTTTTTTATTTCACGCTGAAGTTTTATTTCAGCAGACTCCCATCGCCTTTCAATTGATTTTATCCAATTAACATCTATCCGTAATCGTCGCTTTGCACTTTGATAAGATTTTATTGTTGTGTTTTTCCCTGGACCACCGCCGTATTCATTGGCATGTGCCCAGAAAATAGCCTTTTGAGCCCTTAACCCATCACTTACCAAACTGAAAACTTCCTCCAAAGGGTCAACTTGCTGGCTAATAGCTCGGCTGATTTTTTCCCCTATCTTAAAATGAGCTTCTCGAAAGGGCAATTTTTTCTCTTTTACAAGATACTCCGCCACACCGGTAGCAACAGCCACTCCTTTATTAATGCTCTTGTTAAATTGCGCTTTAACAGGTCTAGCTTTGCTAACTAATAACTCCGTAAGCAACAGGATATCAGACATATTTTTTAATACGATATCAATTCCTTGAAGCGCTTCTACACTCGTCTCAACAGAATTACTAAAAGGCACATTATGCATGCAAGTCAAAGCTTGTACAAGCATTCCATTTAGGGTAGCTGATTTTCCCTTAATGACCTCAAACAAATAAGGATTTTTCTTTTGAGGCATCATTGAAGAACTGCCGCACAGGTTGTCTGGTAAATCAAAAAACGCAAACTCCTGCGTCGTCCACAACTGATAATCTTGCGCCATCCGACTTAAAGTTGTTCCTAAAATTGAAAGACTGCTCAATACTCTTAATGCTAAATCTCGATTAGCCACGGCATCTAGCGCATTAGGAGAGCAGCGCGAAAATCCTAATAAACGTGCAATTAATTCTCGGTTTATCGAAAAACTTGTTCCACATCCTGCAGCGGCACCTATTGTGCACTCATCAAGAGAAAAAAGTAATTCTTTCAAAAAATGTTGATCTCGAGCCAACGCTTCTTCAACTGCAAGCAAGTAGTAAGCATAAGTTCCAACTTGGGCTACTTGAAATTGACTATAAATGG
>SCTP01000151.1 GCA_004322325.1 Gammaproteobacteria bacterium
CTAAAAACATCGTACACAACCCTTCAAACTGCGACACACCTGCAAACACATAAGGCTTTTTTAGCTGAAAACAAATATGATTAATAAGATAACGCGTTGAAAAATTATCTGAACAATCAGCAATAATATCATACTGAGAAATTAACGCTGCCGCATTGTCTAAACAAAACCGCTCTGCATAAGTATTAACTTCAATCCCCGGATTAGCTGCTCTAATTTGCTGCTGAGCCGCCATTACTTTTTTACTCCCAAGATGCGGATGATGATATAAAACTTGTCGGTGTAAATTGCTTAACTCCACCGTATCATGATCAATAATGCCTATCGTCCCTATTCCAGCTGCTGCCAAATAAAGCAACAAAGGCGAGCCTAATCCACCTGCCCCCACACATAACACACGTGCATTTTTTAGCTTTTCCTGCCCTTCTACACCTACCCCAGGTAAATTAATTTGCCGAAGATAGCGATTTAATTCATCCATTAGCATTGCCCCATCAGCTGCAAAAATTGTTGCGTTACTTTCTCTGGATACTTCGCTTGAGTAATAGCAGAAATCAATGCCACACCATCAGCACCTGATTTTAATATGGCAGGAATGTTTTTCAAATTGATACCACCAATCGCCACCCACCGATAACTATTCAGCGTACGCTGCCAACGACTTAAACGATCAATCCCTTGCGGCGCAAAAGCCATTATCTTACTTGTCGTTGGAAAAATAGGACCACATGCTAAATAAGAAGGTCTAAACGTATGCGCTCGAGCGACTTCATAATAACAATGCGTACTAATACCTAAACGCAAACCTGCTTGATAAATTTTCTCTATCTCCGCAATTTTCAAATCTTCTTGCCCCAGATGAACACCATACGCTTGGTGCTTGATGGCTAATTCCCAATAATCATTAATAAATAACCGCGCTTGATATTGTTTCGCTATTTGAATACTTTTTTTGATTTCATCCTCTAACTCTTCACCCAATTTATCTTTAATACGAAGCTGTATCGTCGTCACCCCTAAAGATAATAATTTTTCTACCCATTGACTATTATTAACGATAGGATACAAACCAAGTGGTGTGGTACCACATGTAGGGAAACTAGCGGGTATTTGCTCAATATAATTATCTGATAAATAAGGCATATCTATTTCCTCTTCCGGCCAGCTGCCATGCACAAGAAACGATGATTGAGTGAGACGAATACCTCTATTCACATACATTTTTGCGATAACAATCGCATCTTTTATCTCACAACCTAATGCCAAATTAGCTGCGATCGCAGAGGCATACACGCACCCTGTACCACGATAATTTTTTTGTTCATACCGCGGACTGGTTAGCCAAAATGACTCTTGACCATTACTCCAGTAATCTTGGCTCAATGAAGGATGATTAGCATGACCACCTTTGATCAAAATACTTTTGACACCTAATGATAAAAATTGTTTAGCCGCTTTTTCAACGTCGGCAGGTGAATGAATTTTCTGCTGAAGAATCATTTCCGCTTCGGGTAGGTTGGGAGTAAAAACATCAACGTAAGGAAGATAAGGCATGATATCTTGTATTAATAATATTTTTCCTGATGTCGATGAGATAATGGGATCGAATATAATGGGAGAAGTTATTTTTTTAAGCGAATTCAGCTTTCCTAACATGCCAATTTTAACTGCTTTCGGCGGGAACTCACTTTGCAATGCTGT
>SCTP01000014.1 GCA_004322325.1 Gammaproteobacteria bacterium
GCGACTACCTTAGACGAATATCGAAAATACATCGAAAAAGATGCGGCCCTTGAACGTCGCTTTCAACGCGTTTTAGTGGAAGAACCTAGCGTACCAGACACGATTGCCATTTTGCGCGGCTTAAAAGAACGATATGAAGTCCATCACGGTGTGGAAATTACCGATTCCGCTATCGTGGCAGCAGCGACTTTATCGCATCGCTATATCACCGATCGCAACCTTCCCGATAAAGCGATCGACCTAATCGATGAAGCAGCCAGTAACATTCGCATGGAAATTGATTCCAAACCAGAAGTGATGGATAACCTAGAACGCCGCATCATTCAATTGAAGATTGAGCGAGAAGCGCTTAAAAAAGAAAAAGATGAGGCATCGAAAAAGCAACTGGAAAAACTCGAAGCAGATTTAAGCAAGCTGGAAGAAGAATACAAAAAACTGGAAAAAGTGTGGAAAGGTGAAAAATCTTCTTTGCAGGATGCACAAACCATCAAAACGGAGCTGGAAAAAGCCCGTATGGAACTGGAAACAGCACGCCGCGCCAGTGATTTAACCCGTATGGCTGAATTACAATATGCCCGTATCCCTGAATTAGAAAAGCAATTAGCGGATGCCACCTCCAATTTGCAGACAAAAGAAAAGCAATTATTGCGTAATCGTGTTACCGAAGAAGAAGTAGCAGAAGTCGTCTCTAAATGGACCCATATCCCGGTGGCTAAAATGTTAGAAAGTGAAAAAGATAAACTACTCCACATGGAAGATGCATTACACAAACGCATTATAGGCCAAAGCCAAGCGGTCACGGCCGTGTGTAACGCTATCCGCCGTTCACGAGCTGGTTTGGCAGACCCGAATCGTCCGATTGGTTCTTTTTTATTTTTAGGTCCGACCGGTGTCGGTAAAACAGAATTATGTAAATCACTAGCTGAATTTTTATTTGACACGGAAGAAGCCGTGGTGCGGTTGGATATGTCTGAATTCATGGAAAAACATGCCGTATCACGCTTGCTAGGTGCGCCGCCTGGCTATGTTGGTTATGAAGAAGGCGGGTATTTAACCGAACGCATTCGCCGTCGGCCTTATTCGGTTATTCTGCTAGATGAAATGGAAAAAGCGCATCCGGATGTGTTTAACGTCTTGCTCCAAATCTTAGACGATGGACGCTTAACCGACAGCCAAGGTAGAACCGTGGATTTTCGCAATACCGTGATTGTGATGACCTCGAACTTAGGTTCAGAATTAATCCAAGACATCTCGCGTCATGGTGATTATTTTGAAATGAAGGAAGCGGTGATGGGCGTAGTCGGCAAGCATTTTCGTCCTGAGTTTATTAATCGCATTGACGAGATCGTGGTCTTCCACCCATTAGATAAAGAGCAAATCAAAATGATTGCGCAAATTCAGATTAACCGTCTGCGTATGCGCTTAGCGGAACGCGATTATGGCCTTGCCATTACCGCTGAGGCCATGGATTATTTAGCAGCGGCGGGGTATGATCCTGTGTATGGGGCAAGGCCGCTTAAGCGATCGATTCAACAACACATCGAAAACCCTCTGGCTCAAGCGATATTAGCCGGAAAGTTTATGCCCGGAGAGACGATTCAAGTCGACTTTAAAAAAGATCGGATTGAATTTTCGAAAGCAACTGTAACAGTTTAAAGAAAAGGACGACAGCCATGTATAAACATATCCTATTTGCTACCGATTTAACGGAAGACACCGATTATCTCGTGGTCAAAGTCAGAAGCTTACGCGGTTTGACGAATGCGAAACTCAGTTTAATACATGTGGTCGAGCCCTTGCCAGGTTATAGCTATGCGTATTTAGGCATAGAAGATATTGAAGGACAGTTGATCGAAGAAGCGCGGCAGTCCATGGAAAAGCTAGGTGAAAAACTGGGCGTATCGAA
The DNA here is from genome assembly GCA_004322325.1 of Gammaproteobacteria bacterium. Lineage (GTDB taxonomy): Bacteria > Pseudomonadota > Gammaproteobacteria > DSM-16500 > DSM-16500 > Aquicella. The sequence goes on from SCTP01000014.1 coordinate 1,907, forward strand.
AGCAGATCAACACATTGAAGTAGGCCCTACCAAGGTGAAAATCCTGACAGTGGCAGACGAGGTGGGGGTGGATTTGATTATGTGCGGTAGTCATGGCCGTCACGGTTTATCTTTACTACTCGGTTCCACAGCGAATGCGATTCTTCATGGCGCTAAATGCGACGTATTAACTGTACGGTTACCGGAAGAGCAATAACAGGTTATGGAATATAAAGATTACTATAAGATCTTAGATGTTGATAAAAAAGCATCACCCGATCAAATTAAACAAGCTTATCGGCGTTTAGCCCGCAAATATCATCCTGATGTGAGCAAAGAAACGAATGCAGAAGAAAAATTTAAAGATGTTCAGGAAGCTTATGAAGTATTAAAAGATGCTGAAAAACGGACGGCTTATGATCAGCTAGGCGGTCAATGGCGAGCTGGTCAAGAATTTAGGCCGCCACCAGGGTGGGATAATGCTCATACACGTTTTTATACAGCGGATGGGATGGGTGGTGGAAATGAAGACTTAGGTGGTTTTAGTGACTTCTTTACTAATTTATTTGGACGAGGAAGGCATCAAGGGTTTGAAAGAGATACTTTTTCTGGTTTCAAGCGACGTGGCAGTGATCAGCAGGCGAAAATTTCTATTTCGCTCGAAGAAGCATTTCATGGCACGACCAAGACGTTGCAATTACAAGTACCTGAGATCGATTCGTCAACGGGCATGGTTAACCATAAAATGCACGCGATCAAAGTCAACATTCCGGCGGGCGCATTACCAGGTCAACAATTACGTCTTGCGCATCAAGGTAATCCGGGGGTGGGGGGAGCACCGGCGGGAGATTTATACTTAGAGATTGATATTCAACCGCATCCTATTTTTTCGCTTGAAGGACGTGATATTTATATCACATTGCCGGTGGCGCCATGGGAAGCTGCATTAGGGGCGGAGATTAACATTCCAACGTTAGGGGGTAAAGTTGGATTGAAATTAGCACCAGGTTCTCAATCGGGTCAAAAGTTACGGTTAAAAGGCCGTGGGATGCCGGCTAAACCTGCGGCGGGTGACCAATACGCTATGGTGCAGATCAAGACACCGGAAGCTAAAACGCAGGAGCAACGCGAACTTTATCAAAAAATGGCGCAAATGATGCCATTTAATCCACGGACAGATTGGTAAGCAGAAAGGGATGGGTGATGAGCAAGAAAGAGTTAGTAGTGATGGTGAGTCACGTTCAAGAAACCTCATTCACACTAGAGCAGTTGGCGGAAGTGTGTGGTGTGTCGGTGGGTTTTATCAAAGCCTTAGTAGAATATGGCATTCTGCAACCGCAAGCGCATTTTGATCTGTCCCATTTGCAGCGAGTTCGATTAGCTGCGCGATTGCAGCGCGAATTAGAAATTGAAGACATAGGAAGTTTGGCGATTATTATCGATTTACTGCAGGAAGTAGAATCTTTGCGACGACATATTGCGGTCATTGAGAAGCATTTTTTTTAAGAGGATAGAGTATGTTTGGGCGTTTAGCAGGAAAAGCAACGGTCATTACACTCGCTGCAGCGGCTTGTCTTTCAGAGGTGTATGCAGAAGGGGAGTCGCCAGCAGAAGATGAAATCATCTCTTTTGAAGAAGGGGTGGTAGTTGGTGTGGTTATGACAGGTATTTGTTATATGTGTTGTTGCTATGCCTTTTTAGCTGCACGATGTTGCTGTAAACGCCAGCGGGAACGCGAGCCTCTTCTTCCAAGGGAAGAGGCGGTAGCAGGTTGTCTCACTGGGGTTGCTTCTTTACTACGAAAACCTTAATAAAAATTATAGATGTTTAAGTTGTCATAAAAATAATAATTATATAAAATCCTCGGCCCATTTAATAACTAATAACAAAAATGAGGAAATTTATGATTATTGAAGATGATGTAAATAAGGCTGTTGCGATTTGCAAGGAGCATAAAGAGTTGTTGCATGAATCTGTGTTAGGTAAGCTTCAGGAGATAATTGTAAAAGATGAAGACTTTAAGAAAGTAAGTTTTGGGCTTGATTACGTATTTGCTGGCATGTTTGAGCAAGGGTGTGGGCCAGCTGAAGCATATCAACCACATTATCAAAAGAAAATGAATGAGAGAATAAGGCCATTTCAAGAGGCAATTATTTCTCTTGCTCGC
>SCTP01000015.1 GCA_004322325.1 Gammaproteobacteria bacterium
GCGTATGATCAGCAATGGTTAATGACGCCAGGTGCTCGTCCAATTTCTTTATCCCTGCCATTAATACAGCAGCCATTTAGGGGCGATAGGGTTTATAATTTTTTTGATAATTTGCTTCCTGATAATCCACAAATAAGAGCACGAATTCAAACTAAGTTTCAGATTACAACGAATCAACCTTTCGATTTACTAGCAAGTATTGGCAGAGATTGTGTGGGGGCAATACAGATCATTGAAGGTGAAGTGCCCGTCTTTAAAAAACAAATTTATCACCAACCATTAGATAAAAAAGAGATTGCTTCTATTTTACGTGGTTATCAGAATTATCCGCTTGGTATGAAGGGTGATTCAGATGAATTTCGGATTTCTATTGCGGGAGCACAAGAAAAATCAGCATTTTTATATCATGATGGCAAATGGGGGAGGCCGCTCGGAGAAACACCAACAAGTCATATTTTTAAATTGCCGATTGGTTATATACAACATCAACAGATGGATTTAAGTGATAGTTGTGAAAATGAATGGTTGTGTACGCAAATTGCAGCGGCGTTTGAGTTATCAGTTGCAAAATGTGACATTTTGTATTTTGAAGAAGTTAAGGTATTAGCAGTAGAGAGGTTTGATCGTAAATTATCGGGTGATAAAACCTGGATCATGAGGCTTCCTCAGGAGGATATGTGTCAAGCGCTTGGTATATCACCTAATTTGAAATATCAAGCAGATGGTGGTCCAGGGATTAAAGATATCATGCAATTATTAGAGGGATCAGCAAATCCAACGGTCGATCGGGATGCCTTTTTTCGATCGCAAGTTTTATTTTGGTTATTAGCGGCTATTGATGGTCATGCAAAGAATTTTAGTGTTTTTATTGAGCCTGAAGGGAAATATCGTTTAACACCATTGTACGATGTGATGTCAGCTTATCCTTTGATGGCAAGCAAACAGTTGCAAACGCAAAAGATAAAAATGGCTATGGCATTAAGAGGTAAAAGTATTCATTACCACTGGTATGACATACAGCGTCGGCATTTTTTGGAAACAGCAAAAGCGGTGGGCTATTCGGTGGAAAGGGCGGAAAGTATTCTTGATGAAATGCTAGAAAAAGTGGATGGAGTGATAGATCATCTTTCTAGGCAGCTGCCGAAAGACTTTTCAAACAAGATATCGCAACCGGTTTTTGAAGGGATGTTGGTGGTGAAACGTAAGCTGGGGAGGTGAGTGTTTTCTCCTCACTGGCCACAATTTTCATGGCCAGCGAGAGAAATGTATCACTTTCATATATTACAATCTTAAGGCTTCATTGTATTGTTAGTTTTTTTGTTATGATATTGCATAACTCTTCTTTCTGCTTTTAGCTCCAGATAAGCTTCTTTAAGTGCAGGAACTTTCTTAATCAATTTTAAAAATTCTTTCCCGCGTTTTTTGGTGAAAAGTTCTGGTTGTCTGTCGAGATGATAATGTTCATCTCGAAGAGTGTCTCCCAGTGTTTTCTTAGTTAGGAGACCGCACAGTAGTATAGCTTCTGCGTATTCCTTACTAGGAGCTTGTTCAATAATTATCGCTTTCTCTGCTCCAAAATATTCTCTATAACTTCTTACTTGGCTCATTGCGATTAATAAAATTTCCTCACTTGGAAATTTCTCTCCTCCAGGAGATTTCATGGTCATGGTTTTTTCATACTTGGCTACTAATAAATTAGTGAGTTTTTCAATTGGCTTTTTGGTAAATAAAGAATGACCATCGGGGTCTTTTATTCCATTTTTTCTTAATTCTTTTTTGATGTTCTCGTGATTAATTTCTTTTCTTTTCTCACGCAGTGTTTGCAGTATGCCTTTGAAGAGTTTTTCAAGCTCAGGTTGAGTAGCGATGTTTTTATTGACAAGAATGTCTTGAAAATACTTATTTTCTGTTGCGAATTTTTCAGCGGTACTAGCTAATTTCTTCGCCATAGTATCCAATTGTAAAGGCTTTGGAATATAATTTAGGTCAGAGTAAGGAACCCTTTGTGGACCAAAATGCTCTATAAATTGAAAGCCATCTGTATTGCCAGGATTAGTTGGATGTGTATTAATGCGAACTTCATTTAGCTTAATCATGCTAGTTGGAGGTGCGCTAGCTTCAGCCCTCATCCTGTAGCCTTCAGTCGTCGTCCCGCTAGAAAATGGAGCTGTGTGCTCTTTTAACCATGCGTCATAAGTTTTATTATTAGGAAGTGAGATAACTTCGGATGTTGCTGTAAACGTTGCTTTATTTTTTAATTTTCTAAGCTCCGTCAGCGTTTGAAGAGGCGCCTGCACCATCTTTAAGGTTTCATCTTTACGAAGAGCCTTATTTTGAAATATCTCAAACATCTTCGGTGCAAATATTTCGTCAATTTTTTTCTTAATAGTTGGAAAGGCATCTTGTTGCAAATCATAATTTGAAGCCGTTGCTGAAAGAATACGATGAATTCTCAAAAGAGTATGCCGAGCTGCTCTGTTTTTTGTATTTTCTGCTATCTTCATAAGATGTGCGAGTTGTTTTAGTAACTCGCGGTGTAGATCATCTGCGTTTGTTGGAAGTGGGGGAGCAGAAGCATTTTCATCTTCAATATCATCCGAGGTATCATCACTAACAGAAATAACAGAGGAAGAGTCACTAGAAGAATAAGAAGCAGCAGGAGCAGTGGCAATCTTAGAATCAACATCCGAACCAGCATCAGAACCAACATCTGACGAATTCTCAAAAGCCTCAGAAGAAAAATTATTATGAAGATCAGGGTTTATGCCTAATAATATGTTAATGCTGGACTTAACTTTACGAATCCCGTTAGGGGTAAGAGGAGCATCGGGGACGATAATATCTTGCATGCCATTATTTTTTAATGCTTCTTCAATCGTTCCTTTTCGATAAGTGTATTCGCCAGTTCGGTGGTAAGCTGCATAAGTTTCATTTAAAACATTAGTAACTATGTTGAGAATATTATTTAATTGTTCACGAGAGCGTTTGTCTAGTTTCTTGCAAATAGATCTTGCAGATTGTTCGCTCTTAATCTCTGACACAAGGCCGTTAACATCTTCCTTGAAAAGATAGATTTTATCGAAGCATTCAATAGTGTCTGGTATAATTTTCTTCAATGTTGCTTCAAAGGTTCCTAGTTTATATCTGTTACTTTGAGAAGAAGTCTTATTTAAAATGTCTTGTAATTGTTCATCAGTGCATGTTGCTAGGCTGTCACAAATGGCGCACATAAGTGCGGAGCGCAATTCTGATACTTTCTTCTCAAGTTTAGTTGTAAGTTTGGTAATCTCTTCCTGGGTAAGATGAATGCCTGAGTATCGCTGCTCAATCATTCCCTTTATGTTCTCCCCACCTTTTTCAACCAATGCTGCTTCAAAAGTTCCTGCTTTATATGTTTTAGCTTGAGAAGAGGCCGCCTCTAAAATTGCTTGTAATTGCCTAGGAGTGCACTGATTTAGGCTGTTGGAGATCTCCCTGAAGAGTTCCTTACGCTTAGCATCTAGTGTTACATCTATATCTGGCATTTCCATAGAATCTAGGGGAGTAGGGGCTGATGATTTTGTCATTGGATTTTTTCCTGCATTAAATTTGCTACCAGGAATACCTGGTCCTGGTTTAGTTAAGGTTGTTTGAAGCGCAGAGAAAGATAAATTTAATTTATCTAAGTCCGCCTTTAACCCCTCGATTTGTTTTGAAAGATTTTCTATCGTTCCAGGTTCTAAAGCAAGGTTTTTTTTGTTCGCAGATTTTTTTACTGCCTTTACTTTTTTAGTAAGTTCTTCTAACTTAGTCTTAAATTGGATTGAATTATGCTCATCTATAAAAGTCTGGATTATATTTTTATCGCTTTCTTGTGCGGAAGCGACGAAAGCAGAAACGTTAGTTCTGAATTTTTTATATTGTTGAGAAATAGCTTTCAGCTCGTTTGTGAGATCTTTGAGGATGGCAGTTAGCTGTTTGGATTCTTCTGATTTTGGGATTTTTGTATTGTGGAATATTTTACGAATTCTAGTAAATATTTTGTCAGCATCTTTTTTTGTTGCTGGCTTTTGTTCTTGTGGAGAGTTGCTAGAGCTTGATGCTGGAGTAGAGGCTGGGTTATTCTGCACTTGTTTTGATGATGCTTCTTTAATGGATGTAATGGATGGTATAAGCTGCTCAATCTCGTCAGCTGTGAGGTAAGACAAGGGAGGATTGGGGAACAACAGCGGGACTACACCTCCCATTCCGTTAGCGCTCAATATTTCTTCAAAGGTTCCCCGTATATATTGTTCTTTGTTCTTCGCAGCGTTTGTAGCTGCATCATGAATTTTCTGTAATTGATGAGGGTTGCACTCTGTCAGGCTATTGCAAATAGTATCTCTGAGAGCTTCGCTTATAGCATCCTTGTTATCACTAGATGTATTTTTCTTCTTCTTTGATTCTGTTTTTGCTTTCTCAATACGTTTGATAAGAGGTTGAATCTCTTGAGAAGTAAGAGGGCCGCCTTGAATAAAAAGGTTTTTCATACCTTGGGCCTGTAAAGTTTCTTCGAACTGCCACTCTTTATAATCATTTTCATTAGCTTGTTGTTTAGCCACTTCTGAAATTTTTTGTAATTGATCATGCTTACACTTTTCTAGTTGGCTTTTAATTTGTGCTAAAAGTACTGAGTGACCTTGAGCTAAATCTTGCCTTAATAAATCTAAATTTTCCATCTCACCTGAATCTGAGGAAGTAGAAGAGGCTGATGAAGTTGGCTCTAGATCATTTGTTAGTTGCGATATTTCATACTCTTGCTTTACAAGCAGTTTCTCAAGTTCTTTTGCCTCATTTACAGCTTGCTGATGCAAGGTTAAGTTTCCTTCTAGCGCTAAAATAATTTTTTTAAATTCCTTAAGTTGTTCTACATCTCTTTCGGTTTCTTTGAAATCAGGGTTATTAAAGGATGCTGTTATCTTTTCTGCTATTTCTATCTGTGGCAGAAATATGTTATAGGATTCATGTAGCTTAAGTAGGTTGTTGAAATGTTTTATCTTTGCAGAGTTATCTTCAGAGAGTTCCATGTCGATAACAATCTTGGTCATTATATTCACATCAGAATGGATGTCTTCAACTTTCTTTTTAATGGCATCTATCCTTCTCTTAATTTCCTCCAGCTCAGATACATCTCGTAGTGCGAGTCGGTGTGATGAAACGCGTCGTCTCGGTGTTCGTTGGGGTGGTATTTTTGGTATGTTTGATAATGCTTCTTGAATGGGTTCTATAAGTTGACTAATATCATCGACTGTAAGCTGAATGTTAGGGTGCTGCCCAATAATTTCTTTCATTCCATTATCGTTCAATGCTTTTGTAAATTTTTTTGTATCTGTATTATTATTGCGGGAAGGCAGTGTTACATGAAGGGCTGCATTACGAATATTATTTAATTCATCAGGGCTGCATTTTTTTAGGTTATCACGAATAAGGTGGATGAAATTTTCTTTCTTAGGTAAGCTTGATATCAATTGCGATATTTCATCTGCCTTCTTTCGTAATAACGTTAAATTCTCGAAGCGAGATTGAAAATCTAGTTTTTCTTCTTTTTTATTTATCTTAACTAAGGCATTTAATACATCCCTTCTTGCGCGAGATATATTCTCATCATTTTCTTGATAAGTGTTTATATCTTCTAGATGCTTAGTGAAAATTGCTGCTAACGCGTTTTGTTCTCCATCTATAATTAAATTTAAAGCATTGTTTGCAGCAGTTTGATAGGGTGTTATGTCTTGCTCTAGGCGTGAAGTAAACTCTGCGAGTTGCTTAAGTTGTATTAATTCTTCTTCAGTCTTTCTGTTACTATTGTTAGTAGATTCTTCTCTCTTTTGTGCTGTTTCTATTTTTTCTAGGAATGTACTATAAGTTTTTTCTAGAGCTGATAGGTCGTGTAAATATTTTTCTAGTATTTTTTCTCTTTCCTCTAAGGAGCTATCTTCAGAGGCGTGTGTATACATGGCAGTAATATCTTGTTTCATTATATTCACATCAGAATAGATGTCTTCAACTTTCTTTTTAACAGCTTCTATCGTTCTCTTAATTTTTTCCAGGTCAGGCACATCTGGTAGTTTTTCTTTAGCACTATCAGGAAGATTTGGCATAGCCCCATACTTATTCTGATTCTTTGCGAGTACCCATGGTTGAGGTTTTGGTGGGTTATTAGATTGAGCGTTTAAAGGGAATTTTTCTGATGGAATATGTGTTCTCAGTCTTCGATGAGGTATGTCACCGGTTGGTTTTGATTGATTATCAGATTGAATTTTGGACATATCTTTGTATATAGCAGACATGAATCCTAATCGATTTTTATAATCGTTGATTGCTTCTGTAAGGTCTTCGAGGCGATTGACTTTCAAAGTCTCTGTTAAGAAATTTAATATTATTCTAGGATTAGATTCTTCTTTTTTCTTCAACTCAATTAAATCAAGCGTTTTCACGATTCCTTGTATTTTATGCTCTAGCCAAGTTTGTGCATCCTTTAATATAGCGGTGTGGTTTTGCGGATTTGCTTCTATATTTTTTTCTATAACCTCGTCAGGATAGAGAAAATTATAAATAGTAGTTAAAGCAAATTCCCAACTCTTGTTATTTTCTTTGTCTGGGTATCTTTGGATAGATAAATTTGTTTTTGTTTCTTCAAGTAATTCTTTTAACTGGTTGAGTTGCTGAGCAAGATTTTCACACTGTGTTGTATATATCATTTTTTCTAGTCTAGGAGCTTTCATCGCCATTTCTGTCGAGATTAGTAGGATTTTCCTAGAATTTTCAGAGATTTTTTCTGGAGTTAATGTTTCTAGAAACTTTAATTTTTCATCTACTTGATTTTTTATCTCATCTATTTCTTTTTGCCGATCAGCATCGTCTGTCTTTAAGTTGTTTAGATTATGTTGCTGTTGAGTTAAATAGAGAGTTAACTCAGTTGCGGTGACGTTCTCTTCAAGGTCTTGTAATTTTTCAGGGGAGAAAAAGGTAAGAGAGTTTAGTTTATATAGTTGCGAAAGAAGAGAATCTGCACGATGTTTTAAATTCGAAGATGAGTGAGAAGCTGTCTTGATTTTTTTAATTTGTTTATTAATGCCAATTAATTTTTTGTTGATATCCTCAAACTTTTTAAAATTTTCCTGTCTTAATAAATATTGATTTATTGTATTGGAAAGTTCGTCGTATGCTCTTACAATTTCATCGTTTAAGTAGAGGTAACCGTCTCTTGATGCTTTGTAGTCATCTAGCAATTTTTTTGCTTGAGATAAGGAATCTGGATTTTTATCCAGATTCAATTCTTCCGTTGCCTTTTTAATAATCTTTATAATATTTTTATCTTTTAAATTCACCTTTGGCATAAGTACAACCCTCGCGCCTCGTTTTAATAACTTATATTATTATATTAACTATTTAACTATACTCCAGTTACCTTAACTGTTTCTTAAAAAGAGAATTTAATCATAGCATTAACAAACCCAAATTAACGCTTCATTTTATTATTATGATATTGTATGACCTCTCTCTCAGTTTTAATCTGCTCATAAGCTCGTTTAAGTTCAGGCGTTCTATTAATCAGTGCTAAGAATTCACTCTTTCGGCTGTTACTGAAATTTTTAGGGTCTCTATCGAGGTGGTAAGGAGAGTCATCTCGAAGTTCCTCGCCGGGTTTTTTCTTAACCGCAAGACCGATCAGGAATATCGCTTCTGCCATTTCTCTATTAGGCGCTGTATCAATAAATATCGCTTTATCCGGCCCAAATAGTTCTCTATAGCTTCTTACCTGTTTCATGGCGATTAATAAAATCTCCACACTCGGAAATTTATCACCACCAGGCGATTTTGTTGTCATGGTTTCTTCATATTTTTTTACCAATAGATCAGCTAGTTGATCAACCGGTTTTTTGGTCAGTAAAGCAATACCACCAGGGTCTTTTATACCTTTATCGTTTAATTCTTTGATGATATTTTCCTTGGTAATTTCTTTTCCTTTATCATGCATTTTATTTAAGAGTGTTGTAAAGAAAGCAGCCGTATCGACGGTCTGTTGTTGGGCAAGCAAGGCTTGAAGATGAGGATGTTTTTGCGCTAAGTCTTCAGCGGCGATGGCCCAGTTTTGGGCTATGGTATTTGCTTGTAAAGAGATAGGAATATGATATAGGTCTGAATAAGCAATATTTCTATGGTCAAAATGTTCGATGAATTCAATACCGTCTTTTTTATCAAGAGTGGTTGCATGTTTATTAATGCGAACTTCGTTCGGTCCAATCATTTTAGTTGGAGGTGCGATATCTCCTCCGCATTTGAGGCGGAGCTCCGGATCAGCAGTTCTGCCTGGAAAGGTAGAAGTACGGCCTTTTAACCATTCATCGTAAGAGGTGGTTAGTTTTTCAATCTTAGATTCTTCCGTAAAGGCAGCTTTTACGCCTCGGTCACGAAGTTTTTCAAGCGTTTCGATAGGGGCATAAACTAAATTTTGATTATCTTGGTGACGAAATACCTTGTTTTCAAATATCTTAAATGTCTTCTCTGCAAACATCTCATCAATTTTTGCCTTAACAGTAATAACAAGAGGGTCTTGTTTCAAATCATGACTGTAGGCGGTAGCTAAAAGAGCACGATGAATTTTTAAAAGATTATGTCGAGCTTCTCTATTTTGTGTATTTTCTGCTGCATACTTAAGCGCTGCGAGTTGTTGTAGTAAGAGGTAATATAAATCATCATCGCTTGGTGAGGCAGTAGTAGAAGCTGTAGATGACGGTGGAGGCGGTGCTGGTGGCGTAGGCGGTGCTGGAGGTGTTGCTTCCTCGATAGTAGCCTGTTGAGCTTCAGGACTTGCTTCTGGAATGGTTTCTATTTCTGCTTGTACTTTTTTTGCTTGCTGAGGAGGCAATGGAGGTGGCGGTACGTTGCGAGCGCCAGCTTCTTGAGATTGAGGTTCAGGAGGCATATTCTTAACCTCAGCTTGTTGACGTTTAGGCAGTCTTGCTTCTAATGCAGGGATAAGGCGTTGAATCGCTTCTGCTGAAAGGGAGGGAGGTAGTTCATTACGCTTAGTGTAGTAGCCATTATCCCTGC
>SCTP01000152.1 GCA_004322325.1 Gammaproteobacteria bacterium
TGCTTTTTAATTCTTCATCATAAGAAAAATCTCGATAAAATCTGGAGTATTGGCTGCCATCATCCTTATAAGCATACTGTTCTAAAAGTTCCTCGTACTTTTCTAAAAATCTACTCTTTTTCCAATCACGGTTATTTTCATAAATAGCCACTACACCGCCTTCTTTTAATATGCGGTGTACTTCTACATAAAATTTTGGTCGATCAAACCATTGGACTGCTTGGGCTGTTGTTACAATATCAATTGATGCGTCAAGCAAAGGGATGGATTCAGCGCTGCCGTTGATATAAATGATGGGTTCTTGGGTGACTGCTTCGGCTGTTATGCGCATATCGTTTCCTGGTTCTATTCCATAGACTTTACATTTTCCTTCGAAGGCATGGTAAATAGCTCTGGTGGAAATTCCGGTACCGCAACCAACGTCGGCTATTATGGGTTGGGTATTTGTTGGGATTTTGTTTTGATTCCAAAAATCGATTAAGTCATCGAACATTTCCTTAGGGTAGGTTGGTCTTGCTTTTTCGTAATTTTCGGCAAGGCCGGCGAATTCTTGGCTTTTGTCTTTCATTTGTATCTCATTATTTGTTTATTAAGTATGTGGTTTTTTTTAATTATAAAAAATGAATTGAATAATTTTTGATTTCTGCTTGATTGAAAAACTTGGTGGGATTGGAAGAATTGACTTCCAATCATACCAATTATTCTTCTAATGTCAACACACACTATCATTTAATTACAACCACTCCCCGTTTCGTCTATCTTATTGTAATAACTGACTCTCTATTGCTGCTTTTTTTAAAATACTGCGATAAAGTTCTGACCTTACTGCTCGATGTAGCTCAATAATCTTCCTAGCTAATGCTAAACTAGGGTTAGCATTAAGCCCATTTGCTATTTCATAAATAACCTCCTCAGAAGTATGGGTATAAAGCGCTATTCCTGATAACGTATACTCTTCTGTGGATAGGATATCTTTAATAATGCACCGTAATAGACTTGGCCCGATCATCGCTTCCTCTCTTTCATCTTTAAGTTTCAACAATTGAAAATAATTTTTATATTGAATTTTAAATAGCTGCTCTAGTTCATCACAAAGGCAGAAAAACAATTCTGCTTCTAATAAAATTAGCTCTTCTTTTGAAAACTTATGCGGATTAATGCCGATATCTTTGCATAAAAATTCTAATGCTGGCACGTTTTTTCTCCCTGTTAGCTTTTTTCAGAAAGCGCTATCTAAACATTGAATTTGAAAAAATTGTAGCGGATAATCGCTCAAATTTTTTATTTTGAAAATTTATAGCATTAATTTTAAGGAATAACTTATGGACAAAAAATCGAATATGGTAACAGAAATAGACGAAGGTAGGGGATTGGTTAGAACTTATTGGGCAAATATACGAGAGCGGGTTGCCAAAGTTGAACCTACATTTGCAAAACTCGTAGATGATTTAAGTCCAGATAAGACTTTTCCTTTATATCTTGCATATTACCCATGGGGTGCCTTGAAAGGAGATACACAAAGTACATTTTTGCCAACTTTAGATGGCAGCTATTACCGATTATCTGACCCAAATGTCCCAAAAGACGTCTTCAGCCATTTAGGATACAGCGTGAATAGCGCTCCACTTGCACTATTACTTGATAAAAATCTTGAACTTTTTATTGATTTAAAAGAAAAGAAAATTACTATACCAAGAACAGTTTATACTCCAGGATCATTTTTTCCTCTTTCACTTATCTTAGGTAGAAAAAGTAAACGAGTTTACTTCACTAATAAAATATTGTCGCTAACCTCAGGAGTTCGTTCAACATTCATGCTACCCAACATAGGATGCGCTACCAATCACATACATTTACAACGAGATTTTAATGTCAAACAGCCTCCACCAAAATCATTATATGAGCATTGGGATATTTTTAAAGAAATTGTTCACAGCAATGTTATTAATTGTGACTGGCGCTCTTGTTTAATGTATTTTTCAGAAAAATGGATTAAAAATCTTTTTGATAAAGCGTGGCATAACTTAAAATTATATTTATATGAACTAGCATGGAATCATTATGATTACCAGAAAAATCATTTTTATTATGAGATAATATTTTCCATTATTCAGAAAAATCGAAATTTAAAACCAAACCCTTATCTCGTTGACACAGCTAAGCACTTATTTACTACCGCTCTGGGTATAGCACCTGGTTACACACCTACTTGTGATAACAACTCGTTACCATGGAATACTTTACAAACAGCATTCGTGGAATCGTATTTGTTAAAAAAATATTTTCCTACCATCATGCAACCCACTCATTTTAGTTTTGAGCTCGATAAACATACTATTTATTATTCTTTACAAAACCCTTCGACGCATATTTTTTCTCCAAAATCACGAAAAATATCAAGCACCTTACATGAATTACGTGAACTTGAGCACATTATGCGAGTATTCATCGAGGAACTATCAAGAGAAAATAGCCTGTGCTCAGATACTGTCATTCATAAGCTTGTTAACCAAGTTGAATTTAAATATTTTCATAATGAGATCGATAGACATAATATAGTACAACCATCAACTGATATTGTGAAATTCGATAACCGGTTTAATTCTATTAGCCAAAAAAATAAGATTAAAAATGCAAAATTTTCTAGCGACGCTCCTTTTATGAGAGGCTGTATTAGCATTAGGACTAAAAATGAATAGAATCTTTCATAGCAATGTTACTTTTCATCATTTGTTTTCTAAAACTGACAATATTAACTTTTTTCTTATGATCAATCACTTACCCCACTGTACCCATCTTGAAATTTACCCCCAATCCTGTAAAATAAATCCACACTTTTACTATAAATACCCAATTTCAACCAGACAAAAACCTATAAAATTCAACAAGGCACCTCATGAAGAAACAACTTAGCGTTTTCAGCCTCGTCATGATCAACGTCATCGCTATCGACAGCTTACGCACGCTCCCCATGGGTGCCGAATACGGCTTTTCTCTCGTCTTCTACTATCTCCTCGCCGCCCTCACCTTCTTCCTCCCCACCGCCTTAGTCGCCGCCGAACTTGCCACCGGCTGGCCTGAAACCGGCGGAATCTACGTCTGGGTACGCGAAGCTTTCGGTAAAAAAATCGGCTTCATGACAATCTGGCTGCAATGGTTTTACAATGTCTGCTGGTATCCCACCATCATGTCCTTCATCGCCGCCACCATCGCTTATTGCATCGATCCCAACTTAGTAAACGATAAAATTTACATGCTCACCGTCATCATCTCTTTATTCTGGCTCTCCACTTTCCTCAACTTTCTTGGCATGGAAGTCTCCAGCCTCATGAGCACCATTGCCGCCATCGCCGGCACCTTAGCCCCCATGCTACTCATCATCATTTTAGGCACCATCTGGATGCTACTCGGCCACCCCATCCATGTCGATTTCTCGTGGCACAGTTTTTTCCCCAACTTAAACAACATCAATAACCTCGTATTATTAACCGGCATCTTATACGGCTTAGTCGGCATCGAAATGTCTGCCTCTCACGCAAGCGATGTGCAAAATCCTCAGCGCGATTATCCCAAAGCCGCCGTGTGGTCTGGCATTCTGATTGTCCTCTCACTCGTTCTCGCTTCCCTCGCGATTGCCTTAGTCATTCCACAAAATCAATTAAATATTATCGCCGGCTTGTTGCAAGCCTTTGACGTCTTCTTCCAAGCCTTTCACATCGGCTGGTTCACCCCCATTCTTGCTGTCCTCATCATCTGCGGCGCTCTCGGTGGCGTCAACGCCTGGATCTTAGGCCCCGGCAAAGGCTTACTCATCGCCAGCCGCGATGGCTGCTTACCCGCTTTTCTAAGCAAAACCAATCGCCACGGTGTACCCACCAGCATATTGCTCATCCAAGCCATTATTTTTACCGGCTTATGCTCCATCTTCTTACTCTTCCCCACCGTGAGCAGCAGCTTTTGGGTATTAAGCGATGTCACTTCCATCTTATCTTTAATCGTCTACATCGCCATGTTCACCTCCGCTTTACGCCTGCGTTACAAATTCCCACACGTTAAACGCGCTTTTATTATCCCCGGCGGAAAAATAGGCCTATGGAGCGTTTGTTTAGTAGGATTAGTCAGCTGCATTTTCACCATTGGGATTGGCTTCTTACCCCCCAGCCAAATTCCAGTAGGTAATTTAACTATATATGAATTAATTCTTGGCGCTGGTGTGGTAATAGGCTGCTTACTGCCGTTTGGGTTATATAAATTAACTTCTCACATAGAAAAAAATCAACGTGCTTCCATGATATTAGAAGGAAGCACGGAATAAATTATAAATAAAAATTACGGATTCGGCCCTGGCGATGCCAAACCATTATTATCAAACGTAATACTACACGCATACCGCATCGACGAATTCATCGGCACGGGTTTGCCTTTATATGACATATCCACATCAATATACCGACACAAAATACTCGTCCCGCGCCGATACAAATGCCCCGCCGCTCCATCTTGCTGCACCGCTGGCCCTGTCAAAGAATTATAAAGCGCTTTCGCCGCACCGCCGTCGATTTTTAACGTTTTTGCATTCGCTGCTTGCGCAGTAAAAATAAAACTCGATCCTAAAATAGAGATGAGCAAAAATCGATTGAATGTCATATTATTTCCTTCTTTGGATAAGACAGCTATTTTAACATAAAAAATACGCTATAATACCCTGATCCAGGAACTTGCGGACCAACCTCATGTCAAAAGCCAACCTTTTAAAAGATATCGCCTCCCAACTAACTGAGGCCTTACCCACCCATCTTGGCACGTTTAAAAAAGATATCGAACGGATTATTGCTAAATCCTTCGCTAAATTTGATTTAGTCACACGTGAAGAATTTGACATACAAACAAAAGTATTGGCGAGAACGCGTAAAAAATTGGAAGACATGGAAATTCAGCTGAAAGAAATCGAAAAATTACTCCGCGAGAAAAAACGTAAATCATGATAAAAGATAAACTCACCCCTTTTTCCCAAAATGACTACGAAGTCGTCAAGCGCGAAGTGCTATACCAAGGCGTTTTCCGCCTCGCCCGTTATCATGTCCGCCACCGTAAATTTGGCAGCGATTGGACCCCCATCTTCACTCGCGAAATCTTCGAACGGCCACTCGCCGCCGCCATCTTGCCTTACGACCCCATCCTCGACCAAGTCGTCCTCATTGAGCAATTTCGTGCCGGCGCCATCGCCAACCCGCAAAGCCCTTGGCTGCTTGAGATCGTCGCCGGTGTCTATGAGCACGATGAACAACCCGCCGATGTCGCTCAGCGTGAAGCACGAGAAGAAGCTGGTTGTAAAATTCTGGATATTTATCCCATTTGCGAGTATTTTGCTAGCCCCGGTGGGAGTAATGAATCGGTCCATCTTTATTGCGGCCGTGTGGATGCCAGTGAATTAGGCGGTATCCATGGTTTAGCGGATGAAAATGAAGACATTCGTGCTTTTACGCTGCCGGCAGACGAAGCCTTTATTCTGCTGCAAGAGGGTAAGTTTAAAACTTCACCAGCGATTATTTCGTTACAATGGTTACAATTAAATCGGGAATGGCTAAGACAATTATGGCAAACAAAATAGCAAAAACCTACGATGCGCAAGCGATTGAAGTATTAAGCGGGCTTGAGCCAGTCAAACGTCGTCCGGGGATGTATACGGATACGACGAATCCTAATCATTTAGCCCATGAAGTAATTGATAACAGCGTG
>SCTP01000153.1 GCA_004322325.1 Gammaproteobacteria bacterium
CTATGCTTACTCCTTATGCCAAATTCCACTGGGTATCTTGATTGACTGTGTAGGCGTACGAAAAACAGCGATTACCTCTATGATATTATGTATCAGCGGTGCTTTTTTACTTTCCTTTGCGCCAACATTAGGCGCGCTGCAATTAAGCCGCGTGCTAGTCGGAATGGGGTCCGCGTGCGCTTTCATTTGCGCGCTCAAAATTATTATTGATCATCTACCCGTCGGTAACCGAGGCTTTTTAATGGGTGCAACATTAACGCTCGGTACAGTCGGTGCATTAATCGCAGGAAAGCCGCTCGCGCTACTGGCTGATACAGTCGGTTGGAGGCAATCGATTAGTGATGTCGCTTTTCTCGGTTTATTTATTTTAAGCATTGCTGTATTAGTCTTACCCAAAGCTAAAAAAGAATCGCTGATTCCTATTTCCATTGAAATGCCTGCCAAAATTGGTCGGTCTTTAATCCAAGTTTTAACCTCTCGTTCTGTCATGATGTACGCGATTTTAGCTATTTCGATTTATACACCGCTTTCTGTATTAGCGGATTTATGGGGTGTCGCCTTCTTGATGCAAAAATATGGTTTAGTTCGAGCTGAAGCAGCCAAAATTAGTATGATGGTGTATTTAGGGCTAGGGTTAGGTTCACTGGTGCTGCCGTGGTTGAGTGAGAAATATCATGTTTTAAATGGAAGTATTCGATTAGGTATCATTGGCGTGCTGATCGTTTTTGCTTTGTTATTATATGGTCCGGTTATTTCACCTGCCTTCTTGATGGTGTTATTAACCTTACTCGGCATTTTTTGCGGTGCTGAAATGCTTTGCTTTACAGGTGCAGGCCAGCATACCACGATACATAACGTGGGAACGACACTAGGCGTCGTCAATACACTCAATATGCTCGGAGGCGGTTTGCTGCAACAGGCGATTGGATATGGGTTGGACAAATTATGGGATGGAAAAACAGACAGCTTTGGTGTAAGACTGTATAGCACAGCTGAATACACACAAGCCCTTTCGGTATTGATGATAATAGTGGTTATCTGCTGCCTGTTGTCTTTTAAGCTGCCGAAAGATAAAGTTGTAGACTATGAACGAACCTAACCGCGATTATTGCCCGCATTGTTATCCTGCCGCTCCAAATCATCGGCAAGAAAAAATTGATAGCCTATTTGATGCTTATTTTAGCCTGCCGGTAGGGGGTGCTTTTTTTCAGCGTGTCGGCCGAGCTATTCTGCGAGTGGTGCTGCACTTTTCCCATTTTATTCAACATGCCCAATTTACCGATGCCATTGACCGTTCACAATTAAATAATGGCATTTTAGTGATGTGGGATGAAGCGAAAAAGCGAGGGCTAGAATTATTTAATATCAAATTTGGCGAGAAGCATACGCAGCATTTTGTGTTAATGCTTGAGGGTAAACGATATTATTTTGATAGAAGCCCTATTTGTCTGGTCACAGAAAAAGTCAATCAATTTGCTGATGCAAGCAAATACGATGATAAATCTTATTTCAAGAAAATATTGCTTCAGCATGATTTGCCGTGTCCTCAAGGGCAGGCTTTCTTTTCAGCGAAAAAAGCATTCCGTTATGGAATGAAATTAGGATTTCCATTAGTAGTGAAGCCGGCGATTGCTTCTTTTAGCCGTCACGCTTCGTTTAACATTAAATCGGAAAAAGGATTGCGAGTGGCGATTGATGTCGCTAAACAAGTGAATTGCCGTGTCGTGGTCGAGCAATATATTTCGGGTGATGTTCACCGCGTTACTATTCTGAATGATAAAGTAATTGCCTCAACGAAACGTCAAGCAGCAAGTGTTTTAGGTGATGGCACGTCTACCATCGAAGAACTAATTGATGAGAAGAATAATCATCCCTGGCGTGGAGCAGCGGCGCAGCTTAATTGCACATTACATAAAATAGAGAAAAATCAGCATCTATCTACTTTCTTAGCAACACAAGGTGTGAACTTAAAAACGAAATTAAAAAAAGGTCATCGTATTTTGCTTTCCAACAAAATGAACAATGGCAATGGAGCAGAGGTGACCAATGTGACGGCATTGATACATCCAGAAAACGAGAAACTGTTTCTCAAGTTGCATCACATTTTAAATATTCCGCTTTCAGGCATCGATTTTATTTGCCAAGATGTTTCCCTTCCTTGGCAGGAACAACCTTTTGCTATCATTGAAAATAATAGTTTGCCTTATATTGATGCGCATCATTATCCTTCCATTGGCGAGCCTATTAATGCGGCAAGTTACCTGTGGGATTTTGTGTTGGAGATGTTACTGTCCCCAGCCGCGTCTCCATTGCGCTAAGTAAGCTGGTGTAGCCCCAGGTTAAATCTTTAGCGCTAGTTTGTTTACCGCTGGTACGATCGATTTGTTCAGCAAGATGGTAGCAAGTATGATCGCTATAACAAACAGAGTATTTTTTGACGGTTTGTAAGAGCGTATCGCCTGTCCGAATTAAGTGGTCGATGATGGCATCAAATTGCGCTTTATTGTCTTTGACGGTAATCGATTTTGCTGTTCTAGCAAACGGCAGGTTCATTTGTTCGAAGAATAATCTATTCTCATGGTTAATATTAATTTTCCCTTGTTTTAAATAAAAATGAGCGAGTGAGTAATAATATTGCGCTAAGGCATTGGTTGTTAAAATCCACGGGTTTCCGTAAAGAAAGCGATCGCCATCATAGATATCATTGGGGTATCTGCCCACCATGGGTGGATTTTGAGAATGGGCAATATTAATTTGATACAATCCTGAAAAAGCATTGCGGATAAAATAAACTGAACTTAAAACTTTATCACTATTAATGGCAAAAGGATCGTTGGTATCGTTAAGATCACCGTATAAGACCCCGAGAATGATGGAAGTATTCATCCCACCGCCTTTAAAATATTGTTGATTAACCGTTTCAGTCAAATAGCCGAGATGGGCATTCCAATGCTTCAGTAAAGATTGAGTGATTTTTTGTGCGGTTTGTAGATAGGCATCAGCTTGCTGCTCATTACCTAGTTTTTTAAATAAGGCGGCTGCATCCACTAACGCTTTACGCTGTACCATTTTATTAAAGAAATGTTCGCGATCATTTACTTCTTCCCATAGATCGTATGAGGTATTTTTCCATTGCGAAGTGACATAGTTTATATCAGTGGTAATGATAGGAAGGAGAGATTGTTGTACGTAATGTTCATCTTCTTCCATCCATAAATTAGCGATGGTGATCATGGTAATGGCGCGTAAAGCGGGGCCATCATTTTGCGGCCGCATCCAAGCACCTTCCCAGATGCTACCGTCGATATTGTATTTGGGTTGCCCTAAGGTTTGCTCGCCTGGCTTTGAAATTTGTTGCTGAGCAATTTGCTCGAAATGGATGTAATTAATTAAATAAGGTCTTAGCTGTTGCTTTTCTTGTGGTGAAGCGTGGGCGTAAAGGTAAGCGACGTGATTCATGGTAATGGCGGCGTCACGTGTCCAGTGGAATTGATAATCTTGGCTGAAATGAGCTCCTTGGTTGGAGGGGGAGGCGAGGACTGCGCCTGGAATGGAGTGGATAGTGTGATTTTCTTCTATTTTGATGATGGGATGGCTATCAGTGGTGATATTGGCGAATAGATACTGTTGGATGATAGCTAATTCATTGGGTGTAAAGGGAGCAGTTGCGCCAAAAGTGGTTGGAATTAGGAAAATAGAGAAAATAATAGATAAAAACCGCATTTTTGGTTTAACAAACATGCAAACGATTCCTTTTTAAAAAAATGGTCCAATCTTATCACAACCTGAATGAATTATTATTGTTATTATTAAGCTCCGTTGAGTGCTCTGGCTGAGAAGCAAATAGACTATGTTGTTGTGATCTCGAAGACTGTTCTTTCAATATCAAAAACTGCTCGCTCAGCTTAGGCTGATGGGGGCCGATGTGGCAATAAAATACTTCTGGTCCAAAGGTATTCTCCGTCAAGTTCTCTACCTTATCATGTCCAGCAAATTCATAAAAAGAGGCTATATCATTTGTCAAAGGATTAAGACTTTTTGTAGGGTCTTCTCCATCTATCATCTGCACATCAATATAAACCACCTTGTCAGTAGTGGCATAATAAACTAAAGAATGACCATCTCCATCAACATATTTTTCCCCACAAAGCCCCAGATTAATGATACCAAACGACGTGCCGCCATGATGAGCAGCGACTGATTTTAATTTATCGTCGAGTTTCGTGTAATGGCAATGAGGTTGATCATATTCGTCGACATTGAAAATTGGTTTGAGCTGCAGTGGCATCTTCTCCACATTGATCGTCTTCGGCCATTCTACTCCTAGAGGAAAACGTTTGCCGAATATACCATGGCGATCTACACTAGATTGCGTGATATACCGAAGCTCATCTGGGTTCCCCTCTGGTTCTTTTTTAATTTGTAATAATGGCATAAGGAAAGAGGTTCGATAAGTTGTAAGGAAAGATTTATCCGCTCCTGTACACGAAGCAGCTTCTATTGGCTTGATGCCAGTCTCAAAATAATTCAACAACGCTTCCACACAACGAGAGCAATTATCTCGCGTATTATTATTACCGCGTATGATGTGGATAACATCACGTACTTCTGCTTCATTCCACTGAAAAGGGCGAGGCTGCACACTAACCAATGGTTCTTTTTTCACTATACTGAGCTTCTTTTTATGCTTTTTTTTATTTTTTATTCCTTTACTTCTTAGGTTACTTTTGTAATGTCTGATGTTTATTCTAATTTTTTCTAGGTATTTCTTGTAGGAATCATTATGGGAACTGCTGGTAGTGCTTGGAGTAATATTTGGCATATTATGATTTACCTATCTAGAAGATAAATAAATTATGCCATTTGGCTGCTCTATTGCAAGCAGCCATCGCTATCAGCCTTTTTTAGTGATTTAGCGGAATGAATTATTATTGTTGTTATTGTTATTATTATTATTGTTAATATTCCCTGATGGCCCTGGCTGAACAGCAAATAGAGTATGACTTTGTAGTGCCGAAGGCTGTTCTCTCGGCATCCAAACCTGCTCTGTCAGCTTAGGCTGATGAGGGCCCATGTGGCAATAAAACACTACTGGTCCAAAGGTATTAGCCGTAATGCGAATCACCCTACGATGTCCTGCAAATCGATAAAAAGAGGTGATATCTTTTGTTAAAGGATCAAGACTCTTTTGGGGATTTTCTCCATTTATCATCTGTGGATCAATATAAACTACGCTGTTAGCAGTAGCATAATAAACTAGGGAGTGACCATCTTTCTCAACATGTTCTTCCCCGCAAAGTCCTAGATTAATGACACCAAACGATGTTCCACCATTATTAACAGCGAGTGATGTTAATCTATCGTTGAGCTCGGTGTAATGACAATGAGGTTGATTATATTCATCGACATTGAAAATTGGCTTTATCGGCTTTGTCATATTATCAACGTCTATTGCTGGCCATTCTACCCCGAGAGGAAATCGGCTACCAAGTATCCCGCCGCGATCTATATTAGATTGCGTGATAACCCGCAGCTCAGAGGCTAATCCATCCGGTTCTTTCTTAATTTTCGGGTGTGTCGCAGAGAATTTTGGCAGCGGCATGAGGTAAGACGTTCGATAAGTTTTAAGATAGTCCTTGTCTGGGCCTTGGCATGAAGCAGCTTCTATTGGTTTGATACCAGTCTCAAAATAATTCAACAAAGCTTCCACACAACGAGAGCAATTATCTCGCGTATTATTATTACCGCGTATAATGCGAACAGCATCACGTACTTCTGCTTCATTCCAATGGAAAGAAGTATGGGTGTGATGTGATGGAGCCATTGGCTGCGTATCCAATGGCTCTTCTTTCACCTTAACAAGTTTTAGCTCTATCTTATTATGTTGCTCGGTTGGTTGTGCAATGGCAGTGCTTGCGTCTGGTGGTAGAAGCAAACTCCACGTAATATTTTTTTCTTTAATTTCCGGGGTGTCTCCACTGCTGGGATTTGTACTGGGACTTGGCTGAATAGGAGGGGTAGGCAGTATCTTGGGTTTCTTTTTTTTTCTTCTCTTAATGGGAAGAATACTGGGTCCTATTTTCCGTGGTTGTACCCCCTGATAACCAGTTGGTGGTGTATGAGGTAACCATCCCGCTAGAGGATTAAATGGTAGTACTGGTTGGAAATTATAATAGGGTTGTGGCGGCAGCATTGGTTGAAAATTATAGGGTTGTATCAGCATAGGTGCAGGATTAAGTGGTTGCACGGCTACCGGATTCTGATAAATGCTTTGATTAATAATACTACCAGCTCCCTGGGTGCTGGGGTTGAATATTATTGGTATTTTTTTAGTTTTTTTAGGCATAGTGATTTTCCGCGTTTATGTTATGGGTTAAATATACACTTTTAGGCGATATGTGTCAAAAAATATACAAAATAAATCGTAACCGGCTGGTAAGGGGCTATCTCCTTGATTGGTG
>SCTP01000154.1 GCA_004322325.1 Gammaproteobacteria bacterium
AAGTATCATTCGATGATTGAGATTGATTAACATGATCATTCGGATGAATGGTTTTACCACCGATCTTTCCTGTGATGATTTCACCCGCACGATTGCTAATCACTTCATTCACATTCATATTCGTCTGCGTACCACTACCTGTTTGCCACACACGCAATGGAAATTGATCCTGCCATTTACCAGCAATCACTTCATCCGCTGCTTTTACAATCGGTTCCATCGTTTCTTGTTTCATCAGACCAAGTTTATAATTCGTCATCGCTGCGGCTTTTTTTAAAATTCCGAAAGCACGAATTAATTCCTCTGGCATACGATTATCGCCAATCGCAAAATGCTCAATCGAACGCTGCGTTTGTGCACCCCAATATTTATCCGCTGGAACTTCTACCGTTCCCATACTATCTGATTCAAGTCGGGTTGTTGTCATCTTCAAGGACCTCTTCTATTATTCAAGACTTTTTGTGACTAATTCATATAAATCCGTTGAGAGTTTATCTTGCAGAAGCACGTCCAGTTGTTCCCGCATTAATGCTTGACGTTCTTTATCATACCGCTTCCAGGTAGTCAAAGGATTTACCATCCTGGCGGCTACTTGAGGGTTCAGTTTGTCAAGTTGTTGTACAACTTCACGTAAAAAAGCATAGCCCTCACCCGTTCTCACGTGGAAATTAACCTCATTACGGTGACCGAAGGTGCCGATTAACGCATAGACTTTATTCGGATTTTTAATATCAAATACTTCATGCCGCAGTAATTTTTTCACTTGCTGTAAGGCGATGGGTAATCGGGTCGCTGCTTGGATCGCAAACCATTTATCCACCACCAAGGCATCTTGCTGCCAGGTAGTATAAAATTGATCTAATGCTTGCGCACGTAACGGCGAATCTTGGTTTGATAAGGCAATCAGCGCAGCGGAGGTATCCGTCATGTTTGATGTCAACGAAGCTTCAAATTGCTGCATGCCGATGTGCGCATATTGCGGTAATCGCATAAAATAACCAAGACAACGATTTTTTAGCTGCCGCTTACCTACTTCTTGCATATTAAATTGATACGGGCTGGAATCATGATGTTGACGATACACTTCATGAAATAATAAATGGAGTGATTTTGCTACTTCCGTTAGCACAAATTCACGTACCGCATGAATCGCATCCACCTCCACTATTCTCATTTGCTCACCGATATATCTTTCCGATGGCATAATTAACATTTCTGCGAGTAAAAATGTATCATCCATATGCTGTTTTAATAAATAAGCATACATATCAATAAACTCACGCGATAAAGTTAATGGCTTTTCTTGTTGATAGTCTTGCACTAAATTCAAGATCGTTCGTAACACATATTTTTGCCCTGCTTCCCAGCGGTTAAAGGGATCTTTATCATGCTTGAATAAAAATAGTAGCTCGGAATCTGAATAGTGATAATTAAGTTTAATAGGCGCAGAAAAATCACGTAAGAGTGAAGGAATAGGCGCCAATGAAACATGCTTAAATTGAAAAACTTGCGAAGCAGCGGTTAATTGCAATACTTCTTCTAATATCTCACTACCATGCTTATCAAGCAGTCCAATACGAATCGGAATATGCAGCGGCTCTTTTTCAGGCTGACCTGGCGTAGGAGGACAAGTTTGATGAATGGTAAGCGTATAAGTTTTTTGCTGCGCGTCATAATCATCTTGAACGGTAACAACAGGCGTACCCGCTTGTGTATACCATAATCGAAATTGTGTGAGATCAATACCAGAGACATCTTCCATGGTTTTAATATAATCTTCAATCGTCACCGCTTGACCATCATGCCGTGCAAAATATAAATCCATCCCTTTGCGGAATAATGATTTACCAAGAATAGTTTGCAGCATACGCAATACTTCAGCACCTTTTTCATACACAGTCGTCGTATAAAAGTTATTAATTTCAATATACGATTCCGGACGCACCGGATGCGCCAGCGGCCCTGCATCTTCCAGGAATTGCGTTTCACGTAGGCGAGTCACATCACGTATGCGCATGACAGCGTGGGAAAGTAAGTCTTCTGTGAAAGATTGATCACGAAAAATCGTTAACCCTTCTTTTAAACTTAATTGAAACCAATCACGACACGTCACGCGATTCCCCGTCCAATTATGAAAATATTCATGCCCGATGACAGATAAAATATGGATATAATCATCATCTGTAGCAAGATCCGGTTTGGCTAAGACATATTTGGTATTAAATATATTCAACCCTTTATTTTCCATCGCCCCCATATTGAAATCACTAATCGCTACGATCATGTAAATATCAAGATCATATTCACGACCATAATTTTTCTCATCCCAACGCATCGCTTCTTTCAAAGCATGAATGGCATGATGTGCCTGGTCACCATAACCTTTTTCGACGTAAATACGCAGGGTAATAGGACGATCTGATTGGGTGATAAACGTATCTTCAATTAAATCAAAATCGCCTGCTACTAAGGCAAACAAATAACTCGGCTTTTTAAACGGATCTTCCCACGTCGCCCAATGGCGGCCATTGTCTAATTTTCCGGTGTTAATCAAATTGCCATTCGATAATAAATAAGGATAACGTGCTGCATCTGCCACAATCGTGGTGGTATAGCGAGATAAAATATCCGGATGATCCATGAAATAAGTAATATGCCGAAAACCTTCAGCTTCACATTGCGTACAATACGTATCGCGTGAGCGATATAATCCACTGAGCGCTGTATTTTTTTGAGGATAAATTTTGGTAGTAATATCTAAATCAAACGCATCTGGAACATGATGTAGAATAAGCGCTTGATCGGTTAATTCATAATCAGCAGCGGTCAACTCTTTTCCATCTAATTGGATAGATTCTAAGATTAAATCTTCACCATTCAGTAATAATGTGTGCGATTGATCAGAACTCAAACGATTGTGACGCATCTTCAAATGAGATTTGACGATGGTATGACTTTCCTGCAGATCAAAATGAAGATCAATCTCGTCAATTAAATAAGCAGGAACGTGATAATCTTTTAAATAAATCGGTTGCGGCGACGTACTTGCCGCTTCACTCATAGGAGCAGTTTGTACCAAAGAATCTGACATAAAGGGTTTCCTCGTCCCCTTCATCACTGAAGGGGATGGTTATTATGATTTAATGGTTGGTTCTAACGCTAGCTGATTGCCTGGTTCATTTTGCGTACTGGGAAGCGGTGGGTTCGATGACGTTGGCATTCCTGGCGCTGCTTTATTATTAGAAGGCGGCGTAGACGATGGCGGCGCTGCTGGGGTGCCTGGGCTAACCGGTTGGGGTGACGCTTGTTGGGAAGGAGGCGTAGATGATACGGATGGTGCGGTTTGCATCATACCAGAAGAGGTCATCCCCGGAGTAGAAGCCGGTGGTGGAGGAGCCATTTTGGGAACAATTTTCAGACTACCGCCTGAGTCAATAATAGTCGTCTGCGATTCCCCTCCTGCACTTTGGCTTTCAATCGGCGCCGCAGGAACGGCTTGCACAGCAGCGGGAGGCTGTTGCGGGATCGGCATACTCGGCGTCGGGGGTTGTTGAGCCACAGGCTGTTGCTCCCCTTGGGCCATCACATTGGTGGCCACTAAAGCGGATAAAATAGCGGTTGCGAAATATTTCTGTTTCATATCACAATTCCCTTTTTCTTAGTCATGATAAACTTAACATCGGTCAGCATAAGCAAGCAAGGTGAATCCGCCATGAATGAAAACTACGATCCACAAGAATTAGCAAAATTTGCCTCCCTCGCGGCGCATTGGTGGGATCCAACCGGTGAGTTAAGAACATTGCATCAAATTAACCCATTAAGGTTGAGCTACTTAGCCGAAAAAGTGAATTTAGCTGGAAAAAAAGTGCTCGATATTGGCTGTGGCGGCGGTATTCTGTCGGAAGGAATGGCGTTGAAAGGCGCGCAAGTGACTGGGATTGATATGAATAAATCCGTGATCGAGGTTGCCAAACTGCATCAGTTAGAATCAGGTACTCAAGTGGAATATCAGGTGATAGCGGCTGAAGCGATGGCAGCAGCACATCCTGCTCATTATGACGTGGTAACGTGTCTTGAAATGCTTGAGCACGTCCCCGACCCGTCCTCCATTATTCGTGCTTGTGCCACTTTAGTTAAACCCGGTGGTCATGTTTTTTTCTCTACGTTGAATCGTAATCCTAAATCCTATCTATTTGCGATTTTAGGAGCAGAATATATATTAAAATTACTCCCTAAAAATACCCATGATTATGCAAAATTCATCCGACCTTCCGAATTAAGTGCCTGGTCAAGACAAGCTGGTCTCATTCCGGAAGAATTAAAAGGGATTGCTTATCATCCCTTTACTCAGCACTTCAAACTCACCGAGGATGTTTCCGTCAATTACCTCCTTTACGCGAGAAAACCAGCATGATCGATGTTCGCGGCGTTTTATTTGATTTAGACGGCACATTACTTGATACAGCCCCCGATCTGGT
>SCTP01000016.1 GCA_004322325.1 Gammaproteobacteria bacterium
TGGTGAATCTTATTCATTTGTTCATCTGCTCACGCCAATATTTTTTCCAGCGGCGCCATGGGATAAACCATTGCGCGAGGAGGAAAGCGAGCACACAGCCGTACGCACTGAAGACGTATCCTCCATAACCGCTCATGTAAAAAAAATGCGACAAGGTTGTCATTAATTTTTATCCTGCAACCAGTGATGATTAGCACAACCGGCTGTTAATTCATAACGCATCCGTAAAAAAAGAACGATGGCGTAATAACTGAGAAATGCGGCAATCATAGCAAGCAAGGGGTAGAGCATGGAAGTATCAATGGTGGAGGGCGCGAATAATTTTAACGTGGCGCCTTGATGGAGGGTGTTCCACCAATAAACAGAGTAGTGAATGATAGGAATATCGATGAAGCCGACGAGAATTAAGATGGCGAGGGCGCGTTCGCCGTTTTGTTTTTGGGCGATGGCGGATTGGAATAAGAGGATGCCGAGATAGAGGAATAATAAAATCAATTCGGAGGTGAGACGTGCATCCCAAATCCACCACGTACCCCACATGGGTTTGCCCCATAAGCTGCCGGTTAAGAGTGCCAGGAAGGTGAAGCTGGCGCCTAAGGGAGCACTGTGGCGGATGACGAGAAAAGCGAGTTTGATGCGCCAGACGATACCAGTGAAAGCGGCGATGGCCATGGTGGTGTAAATGAAAAGGGAGAGAAAGGCGCAAGGGGCGTGGACGTAAATGATGCGGAAGGCATCGCTTTGGATGTAGTCGGCAGGGGCGAGGAGGAGGGCGCCGATGAGACCGTAGGTGAAGGTGAGTAAGAAAAAGAGGGTGAGCCAGGGGGTGAAGCGGCGCGAGAGGTTAAAAAATTTTTTGGGTGAAGCAAGGGGTGTAATTAAAGACCACATCCTGTTTTGCCTTTCAGTCATTGGGTGGGCAAAATGTAGCAGATGAGATAAGGTAAGACAATAATATTTGTAGTAATAAGCTATTGTAAACCTAGTTTACAATAGAGTGAGCATGAATTATAATATAGTAGAAATAGTG
Source organism: Gammaproteobacteria bacterium (assembly GCA_004322325.1). Lineage (GTDB taxonomy): Bacteria > Pseudomonadota > Gammaproteobacteria > DSM-16500 > DSM-16500 > Aquicella. The sequence continues at coordinate 1,031 of SCTP01000016.1, forward strand.
TTGGAGTAAGAATTGAGTGCGGGATGAAAAGCCTAATAAAAAGAATGACAAAGAATTGTGGGATTTGATTTCTGAGAAAATTTCAAATGGAAACTATCTGTTTGTCGAGCACGCAAAAAAACGGTTAAAAGATAGAAGTGTTATTGATATTGACGTCCTTGATATTTTGGAAAATAAAGTTAATCGTAAGAGAAAAAGAAATAAAAAGAAATAAAAAGAAATAAAAAGAAAGATTCATATACTTTAGGATATCAAGATTGGAATTATTGTATAGAGGGTTCTACTCTTGATGATGAAAAAATTAGGATAATCATTTCGTTTAATGAAGAATTAATGCTGATAATCACAGTCATACGTTTGGATAGCTTGGAGTAATAGTTATGAATAAGAAAGTTATCAAAAAATATATTTATAATGGGCTTGGTTTTCCAATTGAACTTCATAATGTTGAAATGGTCATGTTTAATGATGTTTTTCACCCTAAGATTGATGTAAAAAAGATTGCTGATCTAGCTATCAAGTCTTTAGTGTCGCAAGAAGCTAGGCTTACTGGTAACCAGATTAAATTTATCAGAACATATTTTTCCATGAGTTTAAGAGAATTTTCCGAAATTGTGAATGAATCTCATATGGCGGTAAAAAAATGGGAAGATTTTAAAGATAAGCCTACTAACATGGATCGAAATATTGAAATATTGTTACGCCTTTATATTTATGATCATATTGCTATAAAATCAAAAAATGATAAAAAGGAAATTGTTAAGTTTTATACTAAATATTTGGCTTTGACAGAAATGTTTGCAGCACAGCAATCTAAAAAAATGCATAAGGTTAATAGTGCCGCTGTAGGAAGTGTTCATCGATAAATATGAAAGAAGTTGATTAGTACCAATTCCTATTTGTAGGAGTAAACTGCTGAAATTCTTCTGCCTCCTCTGTTTTCGGTTTCAGTAGCATATTCGCTTGCAAAGGAGATTTTTCCACCGTCGGCATGAGCACAGGATCTTGAAGTGCTGTCTGTGAGGGAAGTGGTATATCTAAGATGGTCACTGTTGTAGGGTTGACGTTGTTATTATTGTCATTTTTTTCAGAAGTTTTTTTATCACAAGTTTTAATTACCATTTCCGCTTCTAATTTGCCTTGTTCAGAAGTGCTAGCTGCTTGTGCATTCCAATAAGGCTGATGCAAGATAACAGCTTGTAATGCAAGTGCCTTGGCCCATATCCGCCTTGCTGTATCCAATTCATTGGCAGGCTCATAGCTTAAATCCATTTTTCTTTCCGCACAAGAAATAATAAATTCTTTTGCTTCGTCTCTATCCTGAGCTTTTAATGCTACTAACCTAAACGCAATATTAAGTGCTTTATCTAAATTTATATGATAATTTTCTATAGATTTTTTTAATTTCTCTAATCGTTTAACGGAAGTGCCAAGCTTTTTACTCTGCAATTTTATTTCTTTTTGGATTTTTTTTAATTCATTATTTAAGACGGGGATATTGCTAAAACAATTGCTTACTGAAACAGCTTCTTTATACAATGACTTATCGAAAGAATTGTTCACGTCTACTAAAATATAATGACTAATAAGAAATAAGCAATTTTCAACCTCTTTTTTTACGGATTTTTCTAGCTTTTTTGTAGGTAAAAATTTATTTTTTAACAGCCAAAATAATCCCGAACTTAATAATTCATCTAGTTTAATTTGCGCAAAATATTGTTGTTCATGACGAGTAGTAGCAAAGTGGTATAGCTTTTGGATGGCTTGCAAATAATCGATATCTAACTCTTTTTCCTGTCGCGCTTTTATCGTGAGGAAAGTTGATTCAACTCCGATTTGAGCGCGCTGTTCTTTATCTAATATGAGCCTAAATTGAATCTCTAAGCACTTCTCATATTTTCTTTGGAAAAAATAAGCTCGGAAACGAATGAGTCCGTTATCATTTTCTTGTAATGCCGCTAATTCTTGCTTGAGTTGTTTGTGATAAATGGAATCTTGCTGCATTTTCATTAAGGTTTCGTAGTAATCCGGGCTAAGGAAAATATTTTTCCAGTCGGCTAATACAGTAGAAACGGCCGTATTTGATTGCATCGTTAATCCCTTAAGTCCATTTAGTATGAGATTGTCTCAATAATTAAGGTATCTTTCAAGCAATCAGGCGGTTTCTTGCTGATATTCCAAAATATCACCCGGCTGGCATTGTAAATAATCACATATCGCATTCAGTGTCGATATTCGAATGGCTTTTGCTTTCCCCGTTTTTAATATCGACAAATTCTGCTCCGTAATTATTTAATATTTATAGATAAGTTGTAGGGGCGTTCTTGCCTACTGATTTTAAAAATTTTGACAAATTTAATGTAACTGTATATAGTTACCTTATGGGCAAACAAGAAAAGCTGTTAGAAAAAGCTAAAAACAATCCCAATGGTCTTTCGTTTGATGATTTTCAAACACTTATGAGACGTTATGGATGGGTTTTAGATCACCAAAAGGGGAGTCATCAAATATGGTACTCGCCAAAATCTTATCGTATTTCCGTACAGAACCGAAATGGAAAAGCGAAAGAGTATCAGGTAAAACAGTTTTTATTGAGGCTCGAGGAGGAAAATGACAATGCGTGATGAATTTGATGGTTTTAGCATTCACCTTCTTCAAGATGAAGATAAGGATTTTATTGCTCACTTTGTTGAATTACAAAGTGTATCTGCTTGCGGTTTTACTGCAGAAGAAGCATTGGCGGAGTTAAAAATAGCATGGGAAGCTATGAAGGAAAGCTATCGTAAACATGGGGAAGAAATTCCCATTGCTCCAACGCGCAAAGAATATAGTGGTCAATTTAATGTTAGGATTGATAAGCGAGTACATAGAGCTTTAGCGATCGAAGCGGCACAGGTTGGAATCAGTCTAAATGCTTTGGTAGCACAAAAGCTTCAACAATCAGTAGGGAAGCAGGCAAATGATGTTGATGCAATTATTTGATTTTCGAGGATCTTCCTCTACGGTTTTGGCAGTATAGAAGGAAGAGAATCTAATTCGTTTTGTAATTCATCTTTCTTCATTTCATTTATTTCTATCGCACGCGCTAGGTAGGCTTGTAACAAACCGAGTAGGATAGCAGGTGAAATAAGCGCTGTGATCTTCGCAAATTCAGTTGTTGTTAAACTATTATCTATGAATAGCTGGCCAAATAGCATACAGCCTCCCGCGAGGCCAGAATTTAAAAATAAAGCGAAGCCACTCCTGTCGGAAGGATAAGGTAGCATATTTTTAATGACACGCTGGCAGCAATTGCTATCTTCAATCGTTTGTATTTTACGTTCCAATGGAATACGTTGTTTTAAAATGCGACTAATCTCAGTATAAGTTGCGCTTCTGGCTATACCCATTCTACTATTTTCGGTAGCAATAAGTTCTATCACAATATGTTTGGTAGGCGTGTCTGCCACGATAGTGTGCATTTCTTTGTTAGTGCTTGCTAAATAAGCTCTGTCTTTAAAAGGTAAAAACGATACGATGTTTTTAATGACCTCCATGGGCATAGCAGTAAAATGATTTATTTTTGGTTCATTTTTGAAATACTTTAACCATGACCACATTGATTTATCCTCAATTCATAATTTTTAAGACACTATTTTATTATGTTCTGATTTAGATACAATAAGAATATGTCCAGGAAGGAGCTGCACCATGTCATTGAATATCACCCAAAAACTTATCCAATCGCATCTACTTCACGGCGAAATGATTCCGGGAGAAGAAGTATCGTTAAAAATCGATCAAACCCTTTGCCAGGATGCAACGGGTACATTAGTGATGCTTGAGCTAGAAGCGCTTGAGTTGGATCGCGTGAAAACGGAATTGTCGGTGCAGTACGTTGATCATAATCTCATTCAAGAAGATTATAAAAACGCAGACGATCATCTTTTCTTGCAAAGTGCAGCTCACCGCTTTGGTGTTTGGTTTAGCCGGCCGGGAAATGGTGTGAGTCATCCTTTGCACATGGAATTTTTTGGTAGACCCGGTAAAACCATGGTGGGTTCAGATAGCCATACGTGTGCAGGCGGTGCGGTGGGTATGCTCGCGATTGGTGCGGGTGGTTTGGAAGTGGCGATGGCGATGGCAGGGCAACCGTTTCATGTCAAGATGCCAAAAGTGTTAGGGGTGAAGTTGGTTGGTAAATTGCCTGATTGGGTGAGTGCAAAAGATATTATTTTAGAGTTATTACGCCGGCGCAGTGTGAAAGGCGGTGTGGATTGTGTGATTGAATATTATGGTCCAGGTGTGAAGCAGTTAAGTATATGGGATCGTCATGTGATCGCAAATATGGGTGCTGAATTGGGTGCAACAGGAACAGTATTTCCTTCTGACAAAGAAACATTGCGATTTTTAAAAGCACAAGATCGTGAAGCAGATTGGGTGGAGCTCGTTGCAGATAAAGGGGCGAAGTATGATTTGCACGAGATGATTGATTTGTCGACAGTAGAGCCATTGATTGCTTTACCTTCGAGTCCTGGCAATGTAGCGCGTGTGCGTGATGTAACAGGAGGTGAAGTGTATCAATCTTATATTGGCTCTTCTGCTAATCCAAGTTATCGTGATTTTGCTATTTCAGCATTGATGGTGAAGGGGGCGCATGTGAGTCCGCATGTATCGTTTGATGTGAATCCTGCTTCACGCAATGTGCTAGAAGAATTAGCGAATGAAGGATTGCTGGCTGATTTAATTCACGCCGGTGCGCGTATTCATCAAGCGGGTTGTAATGGGTGTATTGGCATGGGGCAAGCGCCTGCTACGGGACGTAATAGTTTACGCACGGTGCCGAGAAATTTTCCGGGACGATCAGGTACGAAAGAAGATAGTGTTTATCTTTGCAGCCCAGAAACAGCTACAGCAGCTGCTCTCACAGGAAAAATTACGGATCCGAGAGAGTTAGGGATGGCTTATCCGAAAGTGAAATCGCCGCGGAAAAAAATTGTGAATCGCGCGATGATGCAAGCACCTTTGTCGGTAGCAGAAGCGCGTCAAATAAAATTAATCAAAGGTCCTAATATTGCTTCTCTTCCCACGCTCAAGCCATTGCCACAGCATCTTAGTTTAAAAATATTATTGAAAGTGGGTGATAATATTTCAACAGATGAAATTCTCCCTGCTGGCGCGCGTGTGTTGCCGTATCGGAGTAATATTCCAAAAATTAGTGAATTTACTTTTGACATTATTGATGACACCTATGCAAAGCGAGCGCGAGAGTGGCGTGAACAAGGTCACCAGCATGCGATTGTGGGTGGCGAGAATTATGGGCAAGGTTCGAGTCGTGAACATGCAGCACTCGCACCGCGTTATCTTGGATTGCAATTGGTGATAGCGAAAAGTTTTGCGCGTATTCATTGGGAGAATTTAATTAACTTTGGGGTGTTGCCGCTAACGTTTGTCACGGCGGATGATTATAAGCGAATGGAATTAGGTGATACGATCGTGATTCGTGATGTGATCGCGGCGCTCAAAGTGGGAAATGAGTTGACGGCGGTGGTGGAAGGGAAGGGTGGGGAGATTCGGTTGCGGCATCGGTTATCAAAGCGGCAGATTGAGATTTTGGAAAGTGGCAGTTTGATTGAGTGGGTGAAGAGACATCAGTAACTTGACAATACCCATATTAGGTATCATAATACCCAATATGGGTATGATAAAGCATAACTTTTCCGATATTCTATTTTCGAAAGCTCGCCAACGCGTGCTGGGATTATTATATAGTCAACCAGACCGTAGTTTTCATACTAATGAAATCATTCGCTTAACTCATACAGGCACGGGTGCTATACAAAGAGAGCTTGAAAAATTGAGTAAAGTAGGAATTTTAACCGTGAAGCAATATGGTAATCAAAAACATTACCAAGCAAATAGCGCCATGCCATTTTTTTCAGAATTGCGTGGCATGGTGCTTAAAACTTTTGGATTAGCTGATATATTGCGTCAAGCACTGAAACCGATTGCTTCGCAGATCTATGTTGCTTTCATTTACGGTTCCATCGCAAAACAAGAAGATACTGCGCATAGTGATATTGATTTAATGCTGGTTAGTGATAATCTAACGTACGCTGAATTATTTCAATTACTTGAAAATGCAGAGGCTCATTTAGGTCGGTCAATTAATCCAACTTTTTATTCACCTACAGAGTGGGCAAGAAAATTAAAAGAAGGAAATCATTTTTTAACGCAAATAATAAAACAACCAAAAATTTTTCTCATAGGAACAGAGGATGACTTCACTCAATTTGGAAAATTTAGTCAAAACAAAGCAATTAAAACTGGAGCCGTGGAATAAACAAGAATTTGATGGCTTGGTATCTTCAGGACGAAAACGTTTAACAGATGCTAATAATCATTCGCTTGCGATAGAAAGTCGTTTTGATCTTGCTTATAATGCGGCACATTCATTAGCACTTGCAGCACTTCGTTGGCATGGTTATCGTTCTACTAACCGTTATTTAGTATTTCAAGCTTTACCATTTACCTTCGGACTTGGTTCGGAAGTTTGGCGAGTATTAACTAAATGCCATGAGCGTCGTAATGTTTCTGAGTATGAAGGATATTTTGAAATTGATGAACAGCTCTTACGTGATTTATTAAGAGCTGCTCAAGTTTTATTAACTAACCTTGATACGCTTCCTCTACATCCTTAGTCACCGTATACGAATGCGCCCCTACCCCCGCCAGTTTGCTCTTATCTACAATCAAATATTCTTCCCGTATCGGCCGCTCCTCAAACCAGCATTCTAATATTTCCCGCACACCCGCCGCATATCGCGCCTGTGCTGAAAGCGTCGTGCCAGCAACATGCGGTGTCATGCCATGATGCGACATCGTCCGCCAAGGATGATCTTGCGGTGCAGGTTGTGGAAACCAAACATCACCCGCATAACCAGCGAGCTGCCCACTTTCAAGCGCTCTGACCACTGCATCTCGATCACATAATTTGCCACGTGCCGTATTCACCAAGTAAGCACCACGCTTCATCTTACTCAACAGCTTGTCATTGAATAAATGTTCTGTCTCCGGATGCAACGGACAACATAAGGCGACAATATCACATCGCGGCACCATATCTGCTACCGTAGGATGAAACGTTAAACCCAATTCTTTTTCCACTTGCGCAGATAAACGATGGCGATCGGTGTAATGCAATTTGACATCAAATGGTTTAAGCCGCTTTAAAGTAGCAAGACCAATGCGCCCAGCACCGACAATCCCCACTGTCATCCCTTCAATGTCGTAAGCTCGCGCGACACAATCCGCAATGTTCCAACCTTTTTGCATGACCCATTGATAAGATGGAAGATAATTTCGTGCCAATGCCAAAATCATCATCACATTATGCTCAGCGACACTATGACTATTACAATAAGTCACTTCCGCCACGGTGATCCCTTTTTCAATAGCCGCTTGTAAATCAACATGATCCGATCCAATCCCCGCCGTAATCGCTAATTTTAATTTTTTAGCTTTAGCAATACGTTCTGCTGTGAGGTAAGCAGGCCAGAACGGTTGGGAAATCACAATGTCTGCATCCGGTAATTCTTTTTCAAAAACAGAATCAGGCCCTTCTTTATCTGCCGTGACAATTAACGTATGACCTTGCTCTTCCACAAATTGACGCAAGCCCAGTTCGCCAGAGACACAGCCTAATAAGTGTCCTGGTGTAAAATCAATGTGCTGAGGGGTCGGTAAGCTTTGTCCGTCTGGATAATGTTCTAAGGTGGGAATCGTATCGCGTGCATAAGCGGGAGGGTAACCATCCATTGGATCATCGTAAAGTACGCATAAAATCTTTCCCATCGGTATTTTTCCTTTTTATCTGCGGTAGAATATTACCTTTGTTTTTAAGAGAATACGAATGAATTTTGTTGAACACGCTAAAGAAGGTTTGCGTAACCTTTATTTCTCTAAGCTACGTTCCCTCCTCGCATTAATTGGCATCTTAGTTGGTACCGCATCCGTGGTCGCGATGGTATTAGGGGGTGAATTAGCGACTAACGAAGCATTGAAACAATTTAAGTCGCTCGGCACTGATTTGCTGGCAGTATCGATTAATGCAAGCGGTGATGAGCAAACACTGACTGGTAAATCAGATGACATCACGATGGAACAAGCTTTATCTTTATCAACAGTCAATACCCGTATTTTGCAAGTCGCTCCTTATACCCAATTGTTTCTTCCCACTTTTTATAATGGTAATGCCTTAAATGCCACCCTCTTAGGCGTGACAGACCAATTCGCGGATGTCGTTCATGTTCACTTACAATCCGGCCGGTTTGTTTCATTGCTGGATAAATATGAATTCTATGGTGTGATCGGGCATGATGTGTATGATCAGATGAAAAAAATTTCGCGACAAGAACCACTTGGTCAATCCATTCAAATAGATAAAAATATTTTTGTGATTGTCGGTGTGGCAGACAGTTGGCCGGAAAATAATTTTGTCTATGCCAATATTGATAATGCCATCATGATTCCTTTGTTAGCCTCTACCCTGATCAGCAAATATGCCATGATTAATAATATTATTTTTCGATTAACGCCCGAATCAAATATTAATACTGTCAAAGAAGCGATCACGCAATCTATTAATCAATTTGTGTCTGGCAAGCAACTCAATTTTCGCAGTGCTAAAGAATTAATCGCTAAGATGAAAAAGCAAAGTGATATTTTGACAGTGTTTCTCGGTTTGATTGGCAGCGTATCCTTAATCGTCGGTGGAATTGGCGTGATGAATATTATGCTTGTCTCCGTGGTGGAAAGACGTCGCGAAATTGGGATTCGATTAGCGGTGGGAGCAAGGCGGATCGATATTAGTGTGTTGTTTTTAATGGAAGCTGTCTTGCTCTCGCTGGCAGGTGGTTTTTTAGGCGTGTTGATCGGGGTCTTGATCGCTTACTTCATCGCCGTGCTGTGGCAGTGGGACTTCACGTTATTTCTCTGGCCACCACTCGCTGGTTTTTCAGTGTCCGTGGCGGTAGGGATCTTCTTTGGCTTCTATCCTGCTTACCTCGCGTCGAAGTTGAACCCCATCGAAGCGCTACGAGCTGAGTGAGTCTTAGCCACAAATGGTGCTGAATCCGAGTCCTTTTTTCTGGATGCCCTCAATAATCGCCGGTAAGGCGGCCACGGTTTGTTCGCGCTTGTCATAGCCGTCGTGCATCAGAATGACTTGTTGTGAATAAGCATTTTTTAACACCCAATCAATAATCTTTTGCGTCCCAGGTCGTTCATAATCAAAGGAATTAAAGCCCATCGGCACTGGCATCATGCCGTTTTCACGGATGACTTCCCGCACATGCTCATTGGAGGCGCCAAAAGGATAGCGTAGACACAGCGGCTTCTTGCCAATGATCCCATCAATGATTTTACTGGGGGTGGCCACTTCATATTCTAATTGAGCATTATTTAGCCTGGTTAGCATCGGATGCGTCATGGAATGACTGGCAATCACGTGGCCTTGCTCATAAATTTCTTTCACCACATCAGGATAGAGTTTGGCATTCGCGCCTACCATGAAAAAGGTCGCTTTTATGTCATATTTCTTCAAAATGGCCAAAATTTGACGGGTATAGATAGGATTCGGTCCATCGTCAAAAGTTAAGGCAACCGTGCCTGGCATGGCAACTTTTCGAACATTCGGAACAGAAGAGGTATCCGCTGCACAGAGTTTCCAGGAAATAAAAAATAATCCCAATAAAATCAAAAGCTTATTCATGACTCATGGTGTCCTTTCGATGGATGAAAAAGCAATTTTTATCGTAGCACAAATAAGCTAAAAATGTTTAGTTTTTGACTTGAAACTGGCTAAATTTGAACTATATTTATCAAGTAGCCCAATGCTTAACTATTCTAATAGGCTAAACCTAACTCTCTAATTGAAAATTCTATAAAAAATAAATAGTTATTAGAGGTTAAGAATGGGTTTATACACGCAGCCTAACAACTTGAAAAATAAGAAAAAAGTTTCGTCCAGCCTCTGGATTGCGCTTGCTATTAGTGCGCTGGCTCCCACGGCTACCTGGGCGCTGCCGCAAGATGGGCAAGTCGCAGCAGGGAGTGCAGCCATTAGTTCGCCAACTTCCAATTCTTTGCACATCAATCAAACGACCGATAAGGCGGTGATTAATTGGCAAAGCTATAATGTCGCTCAGCAAGAAAGTGTTCATTATCAACAGCCTAGCTCTTCTTCTATTTCCTTGAACCGTGTGAACCCGAATAATGGCGCTTCGGCTATTTTCGGTAGCATTACGTCTAACGGCCGTGTTTGGTTAATCAACCCTGCGGGTATTTGGTTTGGCCCGGGTTCGTATGTCAACGTGGCTGGCTTGGTGGCG
>SCTP01000017.1 GCA_004322325.1 Gammaproteobacteria bacterium
GCTCTTCCGATCTTGTGTTCATGCGTAATGACATGATAATTACCGGTCGCCGTCACAAAAATATTGCCAATCGATGCCGCCGTTTCCATCGTGACCACTTGATAACCTTCCATCCGCGCTTGCAAGGCACAAATTGGATCAATTTCTGTGATGAGCACCGTCGCGCCAAAGGAACGTAACGCTTGCGCACAACCTTTACCGACATCACCAAAACCACACACGACCGCAATTTTACCGGCAATCATGACATCAGTTGCACGCTTGATGCCATCGATGAGAGATTCGCGAATGCCATACAAATTATCAAACTTAGATTTAGTCACGGAATCATTCACATTAATCGCTGGCGTTTTTAATTCTCCCTTTTTATACATTTCATACAGCCTAAGCACCCCCGTCGTGGTTTCTTCTGTAATCCCTTTAATGTTTTTCAAGAGATGCGGATACTCTTGATGCACAATCATCGTCAGATCGCCACCATCATCTAAAATCATATTGATGTCATCGGTGATCGTTTGCTTCACGCACCACCAATATTCTTCTTCCGTTTCACCTTTCCATGCAAACACTGGGATGCCTGCTTTCGCAATCGCAGCAGCCGCATGATCTTGTGTCGAGAAAATATTGCATGATGACCAACGTACTTCTGCGCCTAATGCAATTAATGTTTCAATCAAGACAGCGGTTTGAATCGTCATGTGCAAGCAACCTGCAATACGCGCGCCTTGCAATGGTTTTTTGCCTTGATACATTTCACGTAATGCCATCAAGCCTGGCATTTCTGTTTCAGCAATCGCAATTTCTTTTCGGCCCCAATCTGCTAAACCAATATCAGCCACTTTATAATCGTCGGTTGCACATGTTTTCATAACTTGTACCTGCATCGTCAGTTTTCCTTATTTAATTCCAGCTTCTTTACGGAGCGCCTCTGCTTTATCTGTCTTTTCCCAATGCACATCTAAATCATCCCGCCCAAAATGACCATAGCTTGCCGTGGGTTGATAAATAGGCTTTAACAAATCAAGCATTTTGATAATACCATACGGACGCAAATCGAAATGTTTTTGGATGAGTTTAACAATCTGCACATTCGGTATTTTATTCGTACCAAACGTTTCTAAATGGATAGCCGTCGGTTCTGCAATCCCAATGGCATACGAGATTTGAATTTCGCAACGATCTGCTAAACCTGCCGCAACAATATTTTTCGCCACATAGCGTGCCGCATAAGCAGCAGAACGATCCACTTTCGACGGATCTTTACCTGAAAAACAGCCACCCCCATGACGTGCCATGCCACCATAACTATCGACAATAATTTTACGGCCCGTCAAACCACAATCTCCCTGCGGACCACCAATGACAAAGCGGCCAGTGGGGTTGATGTAATACTGCGTGCCTTTCAACCACTCTTCCGGCAGCGTCGGCTTGATGATTTCTTCGACAACCGCTTCCACGAGATTAGCGTGACTAATATCAGGATGATGTTGCGTGGATAACACCACATTCGTAATACCAACTGGCTTATTATCTTTGTAACGAAAAGTAATTTGCGCTTTGGCATCGGGGCGTAACCACGGCAAAATATCTTCTTTTCGCAACTGCGCCTGACGTCGCATTAAACGATGCGCATAGGTAATCGGGGCGGGCATCAGCACATCGGTTTCGTTAGAGGCATAGCCAAACATTAGGCCTTGATCGCCAGCGCCTTGCTCTTCTTTCGCTTTCTTATCAACGCCCATGGCAATATCGCAGGATTGCTTGCCAATGGCACAAATAATCGCGCAAGAATCCGCATCAAAGCCCATCTCTGAACTGGTATAACCAATCTCATTCACGACTTTCCGCACCACTTCATCGGGGTCCACCCACGCTTTTGTGGTAATTTCACCACCAATAAACACCATGCCCGTCTTCACGAGCGTTTCACACGCCACCCGAGCATCCTTATCCTGTTTCAAAATGGCATCCAGAATCGCATCGGAGATTTGATCAGCGATTTTATCAGGATGGCCTTCGGAGACCGATTCGGAGGTGAATAAAAATTCATTTTGCTGCATTGCTTCCATACTCATTTAGCCCCTTAATTAAAATTTCGAAATCATAGCATGCCGGGAGGAGGAGTGGTAAGATGCGCTGATTATTTTTTTAAGATGCAGGATTATCTTCATGCCCACCCGTAAAGACAGAGCTGATGCCATTCGCTTTTTAAGTATTGATGCTGTACAAAAAGCCAATTCTGGCCACCCCGGTATGCCGATGGGCATGGCTGACATTGCCGAAGTGCTCTGGCATGATTTCTTGCGTCATCATCCTAGCCACCCTCACTGGTTAAATCGTGACCGGTTTATTCTCTCTAATGGCCATGGCTCCATGCTGCAATATGCCTTATTACACCTCACCGGCTATGACTTGACGATTGATGACCTGAAACAATTTCGCCAATTACATTCTAAGACGCCAGGACATCCTGAATTTGGTGAAACCCCTGGGGTAGAAACGACGACAGGGCCGCTAGGGCAAGGTTTAGCGAATGCCGTGGGTATGGCGATTGCGGAAAAACATTTAGCTGCGCTGTTTAATCGGCCGGATTTTCCGATTATCGACCATTACACGTATTGCTTCGCAGGGGATGGCTGTTTGATGGAAGGTATTTCTCATGAAGTTTGCTCCCTAGCCGGAACATTGGGGTTAGGCAAGCTGATTGTGTTTTATGACGACAATGGCATTTCCATCGATGGCAAGGTG
>SCTP01000155.1 GCA_004322325.1 Gammaproteobacteria bacterium
CGCGCATCGGGATCGCCTTTTCTGGCTAGACGCCCATAATGCACTTCTTCTTCGGCTGTTAATAAAGGTGAGAAACCAATTTCTTTCAGATAAAGCTGCGTAGGATCACCAGAATGAGAAACACTGGGTTTCACTTCCACTTTTACTTCTTTCTTTAACTCCTCTTTTTCAGATTCTTTTTCCGCTTCTAATTCTTCAAGTGTCGGCTCGTCTTCGACAACGGAAACATTACCTTTCCCGCTTGGCTCCTGCCCTTTCTTGCGTTTTGACATACCTTATCCTTTCATTATAAAAGAAACTGGGTCAATCGGTTTACCCGCCCGGCGTATCTCAAAATACAGCATAACTTGATCTGCACCGGTCTTGCCCATTTCGGCAATTTTTTGTCCGCCCCTGACCCATTCACCTTCTTTAATAAAAATAACACGATTATGCGCGTACGCAGAAAGATATTGACGATTATGCTTAAGAATAATCAAGTTACCATACCCACGCAAACCGCTCCCACAATAGACTACTTGCCCACTCGCCGCTGCATAAATGGGCTCTCCCAGCGACCCCATAATATTCACCCCTTTCTGCGCTAGGATGACTTTTCCTCGGGCAGGCCATGTCCAAGAAGAAGCCACTGGCGTAATCGCCGCCGGCGCAGGGGATAAGGGCTTATTTTGGACACGTTGTACGATAGGTTCAATGCTACTGATTTCGGTAACAGGCGCATAAGTGGGTTCATTATTACAAGCAGTAAGAAAAGAGAAAGCCGCGCTTGCTACTATGCAAGCTCGCCACAATCCCTGTTTTATCACCCTACCTGCAATGATTCTGCCCATCCTGATAACTCATCAATGACTTTATACTGCGTTAAATCCAAATGTAACGGCGTAATCGATACATAACCGGCGTTAACAGCATAAAAATCCGTTCCCGGCCCCGCATCTTGTTCCGGACCAGGCTGCCCGACCCAGTAAATCTTGCGACCACGAGGGTCCAACGCCTTGACGGTAGGCTCCGCTTTATGACGCGTACCTAATCGCGTTACTTGAATCCCCTTTAATTCCGTAAAAGGCATATCAGGAACATTCACATTCATAATCGTATCAAATGATAGCGGTGTTTCTCGTAAACGCTCCACTAAAATCTTCGCCACTTGCGCTGCCGTCTCATAATGCGCACAGCGAGGGCCAGCCAGTGAAATGGCGATCGACGGGAGGCCAAGAAAGCGCCCTTCTGTCGCCGCCGCAACGGTGCCTGAATAAAGCACATCGTCACTCAGATTAGACCCTTCATTAATCCCCGAAACTACCATATCCGGCATTTCTTTCAACAACCCCGTCACCGCCAAGTGCACACAATCCGTGGGCGTACCAGTCACACTGTAAAAACCATTCACCGCCGTCACCACACGCAACGGCTGATCCAGCGTCAACGAGTTACTCACGCCGCTGCGATTTCGATCCGGTGCGACCACCGTAATATCAGCAAATTTACCTAAAGCATTTGCAAGATGCGATAAACCAGGTGCATGCACGCCATCATCGTTACTGATTAAAATTTTCATACGCTACCTTACCTATTTCACAATCTGATAAAATTTTTCGCCTTTTTTAATCATCCCTAATTCATTCCGTGCTCGTGATTCGGTTGCATCATGACTGCTTTGAAGACGTTGTATTTGAAATAATAATTCTTCATTGTGTTGCTTTAAATTTTCATTTTCTGCCGTTTGCACCGCTAACATTTTCTTCCATTGCAACATATCACGAATGCCGCCCGGCTCAAACCAGAGCCGGTATTGCAGCAAACATAGTCCTCCCGTCAGCATACCGATTAAGAGATACCAACGCCAATTTGTCATTCACTGGTTACCTGTATGGACGTCTTATGATTTAGCTTAGCAAAAATCTGAGCGCCTGCGTATTTTCCTTTACTTCCGAGCTGCTCTTCGATACGTAACAGTTGATTATATTTGGCGACGCGGTCCGTGCGGCACAACGAACCTGTTTTGATTTGGCCCGCATCAGTAGCCACAGCAAGATCAGCAATCGTGGTATCTTCCGTCTCACCGGAACGATGGGAAATGATCGTATTATAATGCGCTTCTTTAGCGAGCTGAATCGCAGCTAACGTCTCCGTCAGCGTGCCAATTTGGTTGGGTTTAATTAAAATCGCATTGGCCGCCTGCTGGTTAATCCCTTTTTTCAAGAGCATGGTATTCGTCACGAATAAATCATCTCCCACTAATTGGACATGACGGCCTAATCGCGCGGTTAATTGCTGCCATCCTTCCCAATCATCTTCCGCCATCCCATCTTCAATACTCATAATCGGATAGCGATCAACAAAATGCGCCAGGTAATCAATCCATTCAGCAACGGATAAAACGCGTTTTTCCCCTGCCAAATGATACTGACCGTCGCGATATAACTCAGTGCTCGCCACATCAAATCCTAACGTAATGTCTTTTTCTGGGCGATAACCCGCTTTCGTAATCGCTTCTAAAATAAATTCCACCGCTGCTTCTTGATGCGGTAAATCCGGTGCAAAACCACCTTCATCACCCACGTTGGTGGCATAGCCTTTAGCTTTCAATAATTGTTTTAAATGATGAAAAACTTCCACCCCCGCTCGTAAAGCATCAGAAAAGGTGGGTAGCCCGATAGGTAAGATCATGAATTCTTGAAAATCAAGATTATTATCTGCATGGGCACCGCCATTGATAATATTCATCATCGGCACTGGTAATAAATAATGCGCTTGCGCACCGAGGTATTGATAAAGCGGTTCTTTGCGGCTCATCGCAGCCGCCTTTGCGGTAGCTAACGAAACCGCTAATAATGCATTCGCCCCTAACTTTTCTTTATTTTGAGTACCATCTAAAGCAAGCAATGTATCGTCTATTTCTTGCTGACGGGTGACATCAAACCCTTTGAGCGCGGCTGATAAATCATGCTGAATGAAAGAGACTGCTTTTAGCACCCCCTTGCCTAAGTAACGCTTTTTATCTTGATCCCGCAATTCCAATGCCTCGCGTGACCCTGTCGAAGCACCGGATGGCACGGCAGCACGACCTATTTCACCTGTAGTTAAAATGATTTCAGCTTCAACCGTCGGATTACCGCGTGAATCGATTATTTCACGGGCTTTAATCTCTTTAATTTGTGACATCACATAACTCCTAACTAAATTAGATTTGCAATACTTCCTTCACGAAGGGAATGGTTAATCGCCGTTGTGCGGCTAAAGAAGCTTTATCGAGCGCTTCCAAAGCAGCAAACAAGGTACCCATATGACGGGGACAATGCGTTAAAATATATTTCCCAACTTCTTCTGATAAACTAATTCCGCGCCGATGCGCTCGCATAATTAAGACAGATAACTTTTCTGCATCCGACAGTGAGTGTAGTTGATATACCACCCCCCACGATAAACGTGATACTAAATCCGCTAACCCGATATGAATCGATTTCGGTAAATCATGCGCCGCCATCACCACGCGGCCACCCGCATCATACACGCGATTATAAAAATGAAAAATCGCTTCTTCCCATTCCGGATGACCAGCAATGATATGTAAATCATCTAAACAAATCAGCGCCAATTCTTCTAAACCGCTTAATACATCGGGAGAAAGAGTGATTAAATTGGCTAAGGGAAGATAAACAGAACGCAATTGATGTTGATGCGCATGATGACAACAAGCTTGTAATAAATGACTGCCTCCTTGCCCGCGTGTACCGCATAAATAAATAATACGCTCACCTTGAGCACTGGCGGTTTTTTTTAATTCAGCAACAATTTCCGTGTTTTTACCAGGATAAAAATTATCAAACGTCGCTTCATCTTTTAAACTCAGGCCCAGCGTTAATTGGGTTGATAACTGATACATGAAACTAGTGCACCCAATCGTAAAGTAATGTATTCGTCTCGCCATCTTGTGATTTGAATTGCAGATGATTGCCTATTGAAGCATGCTCTTGAAAAGTCGTCAGAGAACCACGCACCAGCACAGATAATTCCACCTGACTTCCATTGACCTGCATCAACTGTACTTGCTGCACCACCGGTGCGAGTTGTTTAAGGTATTGGATCAACTGAGCCAAATCATCCCGTTGAATAACATTCGCCACTTCTAATTTTAACCAAAGCTGCGGCGCATCCGTTGGTTTCACCACATAATGCTTGGCCAACGTCTGACTAACTTGGTTAAGCATATTCATCACGACATCATTGGTCGTTTTACCTGCTATTTGCCAATCCCAATGATCTTCCCCTAACACCAACTGCCATTGACTCTGAAAGCCATTATTCCCATCTGGCTGAATATTCCCGACTAACAACGCATCCGGCATATAACGCTGCCCCGCTGCTTGGAGCACTGGCAAAGCCATCGTGCTGACATCATTGGGCGAGACTTTATTCATATCATCAACATCCATCATCGGGAAAATCAGCGGCAACCCATACTTTTTCCCCTGATCCTTCATCATCCCCAAGATCGTATCCGGCGATTCGCTACCAATGATTTCGACGGCTTGTTTGTCATTAGTCGATGCCACCCAGGCTAAAATCAGCGGCCGGCTTTCACCCCAATACGCAATACCCGCTTTTTTTAACAAATTATTAATGCCTGCTTTATCGTAGCGAATTTGTAGTAAATATTGCGCGGCTGACGCAGAAGGCGTGGCGTAACTATATTCTTGCACGTAATAACTCGCTCGCTTGACGGCGTTTTTAATGACTGGATTTTTGCCCACCTCAGGATCACCGCTCACTTTCATCAATACCTCAATCAACCCCGCTGTCGCGGCTTGATCCCGTTCATCGTCAGATTGAGCGGTCACGGGGATATCAGCCTCATAGAGACTCGATACTTTGACGGCAAAAGCTGACGTGATCGGAAGGAAAACCAACAGGATCAGTGCGAGGAATAAATTTTTCATACAAATCATCAATCCTAAGAAAATTGCTCCTATTATAGCGTAAGAATAGAATCCATCTCAAAATTTGTTACAGCGGGATGAATGTGATAAATTTGCACTCCCAAAACAGCGCCGGTAACTCATCATGGTCGTGCAGCGAGCTAAACAAAATCCTTCTTCCTGGTGGGTCGACAGCTTATTTCTCCTGTTTATTTTAGGAGGCTTATTTTTTATTCTGCTGGGCGTCCGACCGCTTTTTGTCCCCGATGAAGGCCGCTATGCTGAAATCGCCCGCGAAATGACTGTCACGCACGATTACGTCACCCCCTATCTCAATGGGATTAAATATTTCGAAAAACCCGCCCTATTTTATTGGCTAGGCGCTGCAGCGATTAAACTCGGTGGTCTCCAACTGTGGTCTATTCGCAGCGTCAATGCGTTCATCAGCCTACTCGGCTGCTTACTCACTTACGTCACAGCACGCAAACTCTATGGTCGCCTCACTGGCTTATTAGCCGCACTCATCTTAGGAACCAGCACCCTCTATTTCGTCATGACACACATGGTGAGCCTCGACTTACCCGTCACCGTCTTTTTTACTGCCAGCCTCTATGCCTTTTTACTGGCTTACCCGCAACCCATGGGAATTAAACGACGTGCTTATTTCTGGGGAGCCGCTGCAGCAGCTGCCTTGGCTGTTCTTACCAAGGGCTTGATTGGGATTGTCTTCCCCGCCATGATCATCGGCGCATGGCTGAAAGT
>SCTP01000018.1 GCA_004322325.1 Gammaproteobacteria bacterium
GCTGATTACTAGCTCTCCTGCAAGCTTTTTAACAATTCCCGCATTTTGGCTTTAATCATGTCAATCGCGATCCGATTACCGCCGCCGCGGGGAACGATGAGGTCCGCATACCGTTTGGAAGGGTCGATGAATTGAAGATACATGGGCCGAACGGTTTCTTCATATTGTTTTAATACACAATCAAGCGTTCTGCTTCTTTCTTGAATATCCCGTTTTAAGCGCCGGATGAGGCAGATATCCAAGGGGGTTTCCATGAAGATGCGAATATCCATGAGTTCTCTCAAATTTTGTTCAACAAATATAAGAATGCCTTCTAATACAACAATCGAATGGCCGCTGATGTGACGGGTTTCTTTTTCACGGATATGTTGAGAATGGTTATAAATCGGAATATCGACGCTGTGACGTTGTTGTAATTGCGTTAAGTGTTGATAGAGTAATTCATGATCAAAGGCATCAGGATGATCATAATTAACCTTAGCGCGCTCTTCAAAGGGGAGGTGGCTGTTATCTTTATAATAAGCATCTTCAGAAATGATCACGACTTGCTCTGAACCTAATTCATTCACAATCGTATTAGCGAGCAAACTTTTGCCAGAGGCGGAGGCGCCAGAAATGCCGATGATGATTGTATTTTTTTTATTCAACTCAATTTCTCCTCTGTCATTCGTTTCAATAATACATACGTCGCTCCGCGGCTGCCATGAAGCGGTGCCGCCGAGCAAAAGGCTAAGATGACGTCAAGTGTGCGTAACCAGTGATTAAGTTTATTTTTTAAAACAGGCATCTGGCTATGATGACCCTTTCCATGAATAATGAGCACAACACGTATCTCATGTTGCAAACATTGTTGTAAAAACTGATCCATGGCTATTTTCGCTTCTTCAACGGACATACCGTGTAGGTCTAACGTTGCTTCCACATTATATTGACCTTTGCGTAATTTGCGAAGCATTTTATCTGAAAGACTTTTATGTTTATAACTGATGGCTGTCTCCCCGCTCACAGGGGGAAGATCATGGGCATCGCTAAAATAAAAAACTTCTTCTTTTTGTGCTGTAGGTGGTGATTTAATCGATTTTTGACGGGATTTGGACGAAGTAAGGGGAATTTTATCCGAAGTAAGTAATTTGACACCTTTCATGGCATCATGAAAAGTCGTTAAATCTTCTTGGCTGATTTTCGTTTTTTTCGGCATGAGAGTATTATGGCATACTTTAGCGAAATGACATGTTTAATTAGTGTACAATCAATCTGATAGGTAATTTCATGACCGACAATGATCTATTACAGCGCTTTATTTTCGATAGTTTTCCTATTCGTGGTGAATTCATCCGTTTGGAAGAATCATTTCAGACGATTATTAATCAGCACGCGTATCCTCCGCCTATCCGCCGATTACTAGGGGAAGCGTTATGTGCGGCTGGTTTATTGAGCGCTATCATTAAATTTGATGGTCGTTTAACCATTCAATTTCGCGGTAAAGGCAAGCTTAAGCTGCTGTTAGCGCAGAGTGACAACCAGTTTCAAATGCGGGGGCTTGTCAAATGGGATGGGGAATTGACGGAGGAAGAGTTTACGGAAGCTTTCCAGGAAGGGGTGTTGGTGATTATGCTGGATGCGGGCCCAAATAAAAACCGTTATCAGGGGATAGTCGCGTGGCGCGGCCATTCGCTAGCCGAATCCATTGAGGGGTATTTTCGCGAATCCGAGCAATTGGCAACGCGCATCTGGTTATCAGTGAGTGAGCAGAAAGCAGCGGGTTTCCTGCTGCAAATGGTACCAGGGCCGAGTCGCGATCCGATGCAAGAAGAGATCATGCAGCCACAATGGCAGCATACGATAAAATTAACGTCTCAACTGAATGCAGATGCCATGTTGCATGAGGATTTTGAAACTTTACTGCGAATGCTTTATCCTACAGAAGAAATTCGAGTGTTTCCCGCCACACCGGTTACTTTTCATTGTTCATGCTCTCGCAAACGTTGTGAAGATGCGATTTTACTGTTAGGCCGAGAAGAAGCAGAAGAAGAATTAAAAAATAAGCAAGTGATTGTGGTGACGTGTGATTTTTGTAATAAAGAATATGTGTTTGATCGTGTGGATGTCACGAAAATTTTTGAAAGTAACGATAAACCTCCGTCAAATATTCAGATACATTAGAAGATAATTTATGAAAAAAAAGAAAGTGGTGATTATTGTGCTGATGGTATTGGCTATTAGCAGTTTGGGCGTGATGAAGTATCGCTCAAAATCCATGGCGGCTGATCAAGAAGCAGTTTGGGTGCAGGCGAGTCAGGTGAAAGAAACGACTTTACCTATCGACGTTCATGCGATTGGCACATTAGTCGCCCGCAGTGCTGATATTTCACCACATGTGGCGGAGCATGTGGAAAAAATTCTTTTTCAAGATGGCGTTTTCGTAACGCAAAACACGCCGTTGATTCAGTTAGATGATGCGGTTTATAAAGCGAAATATGCATCGGCGAAGGCGCAATTAATTTACAGTGAGAATAATTATAAGCGCATGGCTTTATTAGGAAAGGTAGGGGCGATTTCTAAGCAAGCAATCGATCAAGCCGATTCAGAATGGAAAGAAAAAAAAGCCGATGCAGAAGAAAATGAAGCGACGTTAAAAGAGATGACGTTGTATGCGCCGTTTGATGGTGTGGTAGGAAAGTGTAAAGTCAATCCGGGTGATTATGTGACAGAAGGTCAGAGTATGGTGACGATCACGGATACGAAGCATTTGCGGGTGGAATATAATGTGCCGGAAAAATATTTACCCTTATTAAAACTGGGGCAAGCCGTCAGTATTACGACGGAAGCGTATCCTGGTAGAACTTTTGCCGGGACACTTGCTTTTATTGCGCCTACTATTAACACGGATAATCGCTCTATTTCTTTATATGCAGAAGTCCCCAATCAAAAGAATGAGTTAGCTGCCGGCATGTTTGTGGATGTGACGCAGCACTTAGGGAGCGATCAGCGTGCATTGGTGATTCCTGCACGTAGCTTGGTACCCATGGTGGAAGGGGAGCAAGTTTATAAAATCGTAGATGGGAAAGCAGTGGCGATCTCTGTGGTAGTGGGTAGGCGTATGGAAGATAGTGTGCAAGTAGTGCAAGGCTTATCAGCGAACGACCAAGTCATTACCGATGGTCAGTTAAAAGTGAAAAATGGTGTGCCTGTTAAGGTGAAGAGTTAATGACAAATTTACCTGGGTTTTGTATCCATCGTCCTGCTTTTACCATCGTGATTAGTTTAGTCATGGTGATTATCGGTCTCATTGGTTTTATTAATCTTCCCGTCCGTTGGATTCCGAATATCAATCCACCCATTGTGACAATTGATACTCTCTACCCAGGAGCAAGCGCACATTTAGTCGAGCAAGATGTCACCAAAGTGATTGAAGATGCTCTTTCAGGTATTAATGGCATCGAGACATTAAGTTCTAATAGCCGTGGTGGAGAGAGTCAAATTACCGTTGAATTTAAACTGGGCCGTAATATGGACGCGGCGGTAGAAGATGTACGTACAGCGGTTGAGCGCGTACGGGGTGATTTACCGACTGATGTGCAAGCACCCACAGTATTAAAAGCGGATCCGAATAACAATGCTATGATGTATATTTCTTTTGATGATAAGCATCGTGATGCACGTGAATTAAGTGATTATCTTGATAAATTTGTCATGCCTGTTTTCGAAACCATCGATGGGGTCGCGCGAGCATCGATGTATGGCAAACGTGTGTCTTCCATGCAAGTGCGTCTTGACCCTGACAAAATGGCGATTGCCAATGTGACAGTGGATGAAGTATCGCAATTGCTACGTGATCAAAATGCTTCTGTCCCTAGCGGGCAAATTCGTGGACGTGATCGTTTCTATGATGTGATCACCAATTCAGGGTTAAACACAGTTGATCAATTTAATAATTTAATTATTCGTGATCAACAAAATCAGCTTATCCGTTTAAAAGATATTGGTGAAACAAAGGTGGAACCGGAAGATACGGATACGAGTTTTCGTGTCAATGGCAAAGCGGGGCTTGTTATTGGCATTGTGCCGCAATCGATTGCGAATCCATTAGAAGTTGAACAGCGCGTGCAAAAAGTATTAGCTGAGTTGAAGCATACTTTACCGGCTGGAATGGAAGCGAAAGCGCTTTATAATCAGGCTGATTATATTCGCGCTTCGATTCGCAGCGTTTATGAATCTTTTTTTGAAGCCGTGCTATTTGTCTGGTTAGTGATTCTGGCTTTTCTTCGTAATGTTCGTGCGACGTTTATTCCTGTTATTACGATTCCTGTCTGTGTCATCAGTACTTTTTTCTTGTTATATGTTCTTGGATTTTCCATTAATACGATTACTTTGATGGCTTTCGTATTAGCGATTGGTTTGGTGGTGGATGATGCGATTGTGATGCTCGAAAATATCAGTCGTCATCAAGAAGAGGGATTATCTGCTTTTGCAGCGGCAATAAAAGGCAGTCGTGAAATGGTTTTCCCCGTGATTGCCATGACGCTGACACTCACGGCTGTTTATGCTCCAATTGCATTTACGCCGGGCTTATTAGGTATTTTATTTAGTGAATTTACGTTCACGTTAGCTGGCGCGGTCATTATATCCGGTATTGTCGCCCTGACATTGTCTCCCATGATGTGCGCGCGTATATTGAAAGTCTCGAATCATTCTGCTACCTGGTTAACTTGGCTGCAGGATCGATATCAACACATGCTTGGTTTTTTATTACAAAAAAGAAAATGGGTATTAGGCAGTTTGCTTGGCGTTGCACTCATTGGTCTTGTCACTTATTATTTTTTACCTTCTGAGTTAGCTCCCAGTGAAGATATGAATGAAATTGATGTTCAACTTTCTGCACCGCGGAGCGCAAGTTATCAATATACGGATACTTATGTTCAGCAATTAGAAGCTGTCTATGCCACCATACCGGATATTCAATCCTATTTAACCATCAATTATGATGCACCTCATTCTTATCATGTATTGCTATTAAAACCTCGTGGAGAACGGCAACATACTACTGCAGAATTGGTAGCGATGTTAACTGAACAAGCCAATATGCTATCGGGTGTGAGAGCGAGTGTTTTTACGCCACCACCGCCGCTGATCGGATTTGCAGGTGATGATGATGGTGATAGTGTTGGT
>SCTP01000002.1 GCA_004322325.1 Gammaproteobacteria bacterium
AAAACTGTTTTACCACAGAAAATCGCCTGGGGAACTCTATTCTCAAAATTAAGGTAATCTTCATTATGAAGATTAATCACATAGCGGCTTCGCTTAACAATACTTCTTGCGTCCTCCCCCACCATACCATGAGCAATATGAACCAATTTATATTTCATTTTGAGCGGCATCAAGAAATGCTCACGTCGCTCGGTACTGCGTCCTAAAAAACAAAAATCAAAATCTTCTGTATTATTTTCCGGATAAAACAGCACTTTACTGACTGGCAAAGGGTGTACAATAAGCTTATCAAAGTTTTCCTGACGCAAAAAATTTTCTGATACTTCATCAAAATGAACAATCAAATCCCAATCCAATTCTTTGGATTTTTTTAAATTATTATAACGAACGCACAAGTCTTTATGATTAAAAAAACTTTTTTTTCGAGGAATAGGTTCCGTGGAATAACCGATAGCCCGCACCCCCATTTGTTTTATTTTTAAAAAAGCATCTTTTGCATAAGAAAACCACTCTGGTCTAAACATAATAATTGTATTAATTTTTTTATCTGCGACAATATGAGGGATCTGTTCTAATAAAGAAAAATCAGCAGAATTAATATGAAATTCCTCATGCCCTAATTGTGCAATAGCATCAAAATAAATATCTCTAAAATATTCAGGCTGGCCGATGAATAAGATTTTTCCTAACATGATTAAACGTCTCAATATTTCTTAATTATAATTTAATACTACCTGAGTTAAGCACAACACAAGGAAATGCCAATGTGTATTAATACCATAAATTTCTCTGTTAATAAAGTTATGGTTATACCGTATTATTTTACGGTTTGGCGGGTGGCTCCAGAATGAAGGAATGAGGTGTACATGTATCTGGCTGCACACCTATAATAACTCTACGATTTAACACGAGGAACAGCTTTATTTATGAGTTTTTCACTTGCTTTACAAAAACATATCGAGGTTTTCGAAAAATTACATCATCAACTAGGTGAGATCGAAACCATAGCAAATGTCTTATTAAACATACTAAAGAAAAACGGTAAAATACTGTTAATTGGGAATGGCGGCAGTGCTGCAGATGCTCAACACATAGCGGCAGAACTCATCGGTCGCTTTAAACTGGAAAGAGCGGCTATTCCTGCCATCGCTCTCACCACGGATACGTCTATTCTCACCTGCTTAAGCAATGATTATGATTACGCTTACGTATTCGCACGACAATTAGAAGCTTTATGCCGTCCGGAAGACGCTATCATCGCGCTTTCCACTTCTGGAAATAGTACCAATATATTAAACGGCGTCCAAACAGCTAAAAAAATCGGCGCAGTATGTGTCGCCTTAACCGGCGAAAGCGGTGGTAAACTCGCGGAACACGCTGATTTTTGCATTAAAATTGCCTCGAACGATACCGCCCGCATTCAAGAAGCCCATATTTTCGTTGGGCATATCATTTGCGAATATATAGAACAAACCTTATCGGCGCGCTAAACTGATTTCATGACAACAACAGCTGCAATCTTAGTAGGTGGTAAAGGAACGCGCTTACAGTCGGTAATAAGCGATGTGCCTAAATCATTAGCTCCAATTGCGGGCGAGCCTTTTCTCTATTTACTATTACGTCATCTAAAATCCGCAGGAATTCAACGGGTTATTTTATTAACAGGATATATGCACGATAAAATCCAAGCTGCCTGCGGTGATGGCTCATTATTCGGCTTAGATATTATTTATTCACAAGAACCCACCCCCCTAGGCACCGGCGGTGCTCTTTGGCATGGCCGTTCTTATCTCAGCTCACAGAACAGTTTTTTGTTACTGAATGGTGATTCATACATCGATAACCCTTTAACGGAGTTTATTCAACAACCCTTAGAAAAAGACGCAATAGGGATAATTGGAGCCATTCGCAGTGAAGAATATGAACGCTATGGCTCCTTACTTATCGATAAAGATCAATTCATTACTGGCTTTTTCGAGAAAAGCCAAAAAAATACGGGGCTCGTGAATGCTGGTATTTACAAATTCAGCTCTAAGCTACTTGAAATGATTAATGGGCCCTCTTCATTAGAATATGACGTCTTCCCTTACTTGATTAACCACGGCCATTTATTAGCAGCTCATCTCTTAGAAGGGAAATTCACTGATATTGGCACACCCGAGAGTTATCTGGCATTTAATCCCCCATAAATGATACAATCGCCGGCTGCTGCGCGACTTTGTGAGTGGGGAAAATACAACTATGAAGAAAACAAAAGGCATCATTCTAGCAGGTGGGTCCGGGACACGATTATACCCTGTCACCAAACATATCAATAAACACCTCCTGCCTATCTACGATAAACCCATGATTTATTACCCCCTCTCGACTCTCATGATGGCGGGCATTCGTGACATCCTCCTCATTTCCACCCCCCAAGATGCTGAAACCTATCAAGCCTTGCTAGGCGATGGCTCTCATCTCGGCATCCAGATTAGCTACGCTGAACAGCCCCGCCCGGAAGGCCTTGCCCAAGCACTCATCATTGGCGAATCCTTCATCGGCCAAGACGATGTCTGCCTCATTCTCGGCGATAACGTCTTCTACGGCCAAGACCTCATTCGCCAGCTCGAAAGTGCCAAGCAAAAGCTTCCCGGTGCCGTCGTTTTTGCCTACTACGTCGATCAGCCCGAACGCTATGGCGTGATCGCCTTTGATAAAAATAATCACGTCACCGATATCGTCGAAAAACCAGCCCAGCCGCCTTCTCATTACGCGGTCACGGGGCTTTATTTCTACGACCACCGCGCCGTGGAATATGCTAAATCCCTAAAACCCTCTGCTCGCGGTGAACTTGAAATCACCGATTTAAACCGTATTTTCCTCCAACAAGGCGAATTATCGGTGGAATTACTCGGCCGTGGCTATGCGTGGCTCGATACCGGCACGTGTCATTCCTTGATGGAAGCCTCTCAATTTGTTGCGCTGCTTGAAACACGACAAGGTTTAAAAATCGCCTGCCCCGAAGAAGTGGCTTGGCGCAAAGGCTATATTTCCACCGAACAGTTAGCCAAACTGGCTGAACCCCTGAAAAAAAGTGGTTATGGTCAATATTTACTCAACATGATAGAAAACGTAATGGAAGAACCCTATTTAGGTACAACGGAATTGACAGCATGACCACAACAACTGAATTTTTAATCGTCGGCGGCGGTATTGTTTCACTCACATTAGCAAAAGAGTTATTAGCGCAAGGTGCAGACCATATCACTATTTTGGAAAAAGAAAGCGAATTAGGTGTACACGCCTCCGGCCGCAATAGCGGCGTGTTGCACGCAGGCATTTACTATCCACCGGAAACCTTAAAAGCGCAGCTATGTTTAAAAGGTAATTTGATGTTACAAGATTATTGCCGTGAGAAAAATTTGCCACTCGGCAATGTCGGCAAGGTGATCGTGGCGCGCAACCAGGACGAGTTGCCAATGTTAGAAAACTTATATCATCGTGCCATCCAAAATGGCGCCAAAGTCGACTTAATTGATGAGCAGCAACTCGCAAACATCGAACCGCATGCCAAAACTTGCCAAAAAGCACTTTATTCTCACTATACGGCGATTGTTAACAATAAAATGATCCTCGAATCACTTTATCAAGACTTGAAACAAAGCGGTAAAGTCACTCTTCAATTCAATACCGCTTTTATTAAACCTAAAGATAGTTACACTGCCGTCACTACAAATGGTGATATTCGCTTTAAAAAGCTTATTAATGCTGCCGGTGCGTATGCAGATAAAGTCGCGCATGCTTTTGAGACGGGAAAATCTTATTACCTCATTCCTTTCAAAGGAATTTATAAAAAATTAACTAAAGAACAATCTCATTTAGTGAATGGCAATATTTACCCTGTCCCTGACTTGCGTAACCCCTTCTTAGGTGTCCACTTTACTCGCAATTTACAAGGTGATGTCTATATCGGCCCCACGGCTATCCCCGCTTTTGGTCGCGAAAACTATGGTAAGTTGCAAGGTATCGATGCAGAAGCAGCGAAAATTATTACCCATCAAATCGCCATGTTCTTCACGAATGAAAAATTCCGCAGTGTGGCATTAGAAGAACCGAAAAAATATATTTTCTCTTATTTCTTTAACGATGCGAAAAAACTCGTCAAAGAATTAAAAAAAGAATGGATTGTCCCTACCGGGAAAGTAGGCATCAGACCGCAATTAATTGATGTGAAAGAAAAAGAATTATTAATGGACTTTTTAGTATTAAAAGACAATCATGTTTTGCATATTTTAAACGCCATTTCACCCGCTTTTACCAGTTCCATGGCGTTTGCAAAATACGTTGTGAATAATTATCTAATGAATTAAACGAGGATGGTATGCCATTTAAATTTACACCACTTGCAATTCCTGAGGTCATCTTAGTTGAACCTACTTTATTCGGCGATAGCCGTGGTTTTTTTGCTGAAACTTATAAAGCAAACGAATTTAAAGCCAATGGGATTATGCCCGATTTCGTCCAAGATAATCATTCGAAGTCTAAAGCAGGCGTGTTAAGAGGATTACATTTTCAAAATAATCCCAAAGCACAAGGAAAATTAGTGCGTGTGGTGTCAGGCAGTGTATTTGATGTCGCTGTCGATATCCGTAAAGGTTCGCCTACTTTTGGAAAATGGGTGAGTGCCGTGTTAAGTGCAGACAATCATCACATGCTTTGGGTACCACCGGGTTTTGCTCATGGCGTCCTGGTGCTCGAAGATAATACGCATTTGTTATATAAGGTGACTGAATTTTACAGTCCAGAACATGATCGCTCTGTTCGTTGGGATGATCCAGCTATTGGCATTCAATGGCCGATGAGTCAACCTGAACTCTCAGAGAAAGATCTTAAAGCCCCTTTCTTACATCATGTCGATGCCAACTTTGAGGTTTAATACTATGCAAACAGTACTCGTCACAGGCGCAGGTGGTTATATTGGCAGTGTGTTAGTGCCTAAGTTATTACAACACGGCTATCGTGTGAAAGCCGTTGATCGTTTTTTCTTTGGTACGGATAAATTGCCTTCGCACCCGCAATTAGAATTGATTCGTGAAGATTCACGTCATTTAACAGCCGACTTATTTGCCAATGCGGATTACGTGATTGATCTCGTCGCCATCTCCAATGATCCAAGCGGCGAATTATTCAGTGAAGCGACCTGGCAAATCAACCATCAATCCCGTGCTCAGACGGCGGTAGCGGCGAAAAAAGCGGGCGTAAAACGCTATATTCTGCCTTCTAGCTGCAGTATTTATGGCTTTCAAGATGCGATAGTCGATGAAACGTCAGCGACCAACCCTCTCACTGTCTATGCCAAAGCCAATGAAAAAGCAGAACAAGATGTATTGCCACTGGCGGATGACTCCTTCATCGTGACGGTGATGCGGCAAGCGACGGTGTTTGGTTATAGCCCGCGCATGCGCTTCGATTTAGCGATTAATGGCATGGTCTATGGCGCTTGGAAAAATAAAGTATTACCTCTTATGCGTGATGGTAAACAATATCGGCCTATGGTGCATGTTCAAGATACGACTGATGTGATGTTGTTATTGCTAACAGCTGATGCTCATAAAATTAACCAGCAAATCTTCAATGTGGGTGGTAATGAAAATAATTATCAGCTTGGGCCTTTAGCTGAAATCATAGCTGAAGAAGTCGCGAAACACATTGGCTCACCGGTTAAGATTGATTGGTATGGTGACATTGATCATCGCAGCTACCACGTTTGTTTCGATAAAATTACAAAAGTATTAGGATGGCAGCCCAAATGGAATGCGCAAAAAGGGGCGCAAGAAATTGTGGAAAAACTGGTGAGCGGTGAGTTAGAAAAATCCACCCAAACCATTACCCTGGACTGGTACAAAGAATTAGAAAAATGGCGGCGCATTATTCAACAAGTGGAAATGTACGATGGCATACTTGATATCCAACCCATTTTTTAGTATTGATCTGTTTGTATCAAAAAGATTTCATAAGAAGGAGATCATCGCTTGTTATGATCTCCCTTCTACGCAAAAAAAACCCTATCTCTGTATTTTTTCTCACTTCGATATGCATAACCGTATTGATGATTATGTCATTTATTATCTAACTGAGCTTGCACGATGTGGATGTGAAATTATTTTTGTGACCACTTCAGCTGCATTAAGCTTAGAAGAACGACAAAAAATTGCGTCTTTGTGCAGCAAAATTATTATTAAAGGCAATCGAGGAAGAGATTTCGGTGCATTCAAATGCGGAATCGATGAAATAACGGATTTCTCCCACTATGAAAAAATTATTTTAGCGAATGACAGTGTCTATGGACCTTTCTTTGATTTAACCAACGTCATTCACTATGGTGATCAACATGGTTTGGATATGTGGGGAGCGACGGACTCGCTAGAACACCGTTATCATGTCCAAAGTTATTTGGTGGTATTTGCTAAGACCTTAATCCAAAGCCCTTCTTTCAAGCAATTCTGGCAACAGGTGTATGAGCTTGGCTCACGTGAAAATATCATTCAACGCTATGAAATCGGCATGTCTTCTTTCTTTTTAAAGCAAGGGTTTAAATTAGGTGCTTATTGTAATTATGCCACGCTGCGTCATGACTTAGGATTAAAATCTAGACCAGTTAATTCTACTCATTATTTATGGGATGTGTTGATTACACACTATCGTCATTCCTTCATTAAGCGGGAATTACTTGCGCTTAATCCAGCAAAAATTAATATCAGTAACTGGAAACAATTATTGCAACAATATACGCAATTTGATATTCACATGATCAGCAATCATTTGAATCGAACAACGAGGTCAGCATGAAAATTTTATTATTAGGTGCAAATGGGCAATTAGGTTCAGACATTGTACGGGCATCTCATTCTTTTGAGATCATACCGTGGCTACGTTGTGATCTGGATATCACAGATAACGACGCATTAAAAACTAAACTCATGCAGCAGCCGTTTGATGTATTAATTAACTGCACGAGTTATCATAATACCGATCAAGCCGAAACCAATGCTGGTTTAGCCTTTAGCATTAATGCGCATGCCGTGAAAGAAATGGCCTTGCTCTGTAAAGAAAAAAAAGCACGTTTTATGCATATTAGTACGGATTATGTTTTTAGTCATGGCAAAACTCCTTTGACTGAAACCAGTAGTCCATCGCCATTGAATGTGTATGGGGCTTCTAAATTAATGGGCGAAACCTTGGCTCAGGCCGTGTATGACGATGTGATGATTTTTCGCGTGGCGTCTTTATTCGGCATTGCCGGCGCCAGCGGTAAAGGCGGCAATTTTGTGGAAACCATGATTCGCCTAGGTCGGGAAAAGGGCAAATTACGCGTGATTGCTGACCAAATCATGTCGCCCACAGCGACGGCTGATATCGCTGAGATGCTTATTAAAGCGTTGGAAGCCAACATCCCGAGTGGTATTTATCATGCGGTGAATACGGGTTATACCTCTTGGTATGAATTT
This sequence comes from Gammaproteobacteria bacterium, assembly GCA_004322325.1. Lineage (GTDB taxonomy): Bacteria > Pseudomonadota > Gammaproteobacteria > DSM-16500 > DSM-16500 > Aquicella. The sequence continues at coordinate 7,491 of SCTP01000002.1, forward strand.
GCCAAGCAAATTATTGCAGGTGCTCAGGTAAATGCGGTTGTGGAGCCGATATCGGCTGCGGAATACCCTTCTATTACCATGCGACCTTCTTATAGCGCCCTGGATAACAGTAAACTTGCTCGCCTGATTGGGCCGATTCCTACCTGGCAGGCGGCGTTGGATAAGTATTTG
>SCTP01000156.1 GCA_004322325.1 Gammaproteobacteria bacterium
GCCTACCTTCCAGCATGCCTTCTTGTCTAAGCTGTTGTGCTATTGTCATAATCTTACCTTCTGTATTGGGTGAAAATTCTTGATGAAGAGTATCCCAAAAACGCTTGCCGTTTAAAAATTCATTTTCATTTAACAGATAATATATTACATCAACCACTTCATCACTGTCACCGGCTTGGTCTAATCGCTTCAAGGGGTTGATTAAAGTTTGCTCAAAAAAGATTTGTAAATTCCGATCGTACACATGTTTTAAAGCCATTAACAACGCAATGCCTTTGACTCGTTCTTGTACATGTTTTCGCAAGGTTTCATCTTTGATGGTAGCAAGATCAATCAGGCTAAAGGGTTGGGTGAAGAGATGGGTGAAAAGGTGCTTTGCGGTGTCGGGTTGAATTAAATCTATTAAGCTCAATGAATGTGAATAGGGTTGATCGCCATTGTAAATCACTAAAGGGTAGACGAGGGGTAAATGGGTAGAATGGTTAAGTTTTCGTACATGGTCCCAAATAATGGCTATATATTTGAAAAGCCGTACGGGTAGCCAGGGATCACTTTTGCGTTGGTGTTCTAGAAGTATCCATATATACCCTTCTTCGTGCTGAAAAGTTGTTTTATATAAAAGGTCGACAGCAAATGCTCTGTGTTCATCATCAATAAAACTATCTCGTTGTAATTCGAGATGGCTTAAGTCGACGGCGCTTAAAACGTCGGCCGGCAAATATAAGCTTAAAATATCTCGCGCAGTGGCGGGATTAGATAATAATTTTTTTACGATATGATCGTGTGGGTGATGAGTGGAAGATCCATTTTGTTTTTTCATATTATTAATTATTTTTTTATTTAAAGATACCGATCCAAAATACCCTGCAAATGATCCAACGAAATCGGTTTATTTAAAACATCATCTGCACCCGCAGCTAAACAAACTTCTCTTTCCTGATTACCGGTGTAACCAGTTAGTGCAATAATCGGCACTTGGCTATTATGTTCGTTGCGGAGCATTTGAATAACTTTGAATCCAGGGATATCGGGTAAGCCAATGTCAATAAATAGAATATCGTGATCATTGATAAGCTTTAACGCCTCATAGCCCTGAGAAGCTGCCTCAACGGTACAACCTAGTTCCTCTATCATATTTTGGTGGATACGTCGCACAATCGGATCATCTTCAATAAGTAATACTCTTATTTTTTCTCGAGAATATGATGGTTTTTTTGGAGCCATTTTGTCAGCTTTTTTATTTTTTTGATTAGTGTCTTTATCAATAACAAATTTGCCTGTTAAGCTAAATGTTGATCCTTCTCCCAGCTTACTCTTAACTTGAATCTTTAAGTTAAGCAATTCGGCGAATTTTTTTACAATTGCCAAGCCAAGTCCTGTGCCGCTTTGGCTAGAGGCGCGTGTATAAGTATCTTCTAACTGCTGAAAGGGTTTAAAGATAAGGTCAATTTTTTCTGAAGGTATGCCAGGCCCGGTATCTTGGATGGCAATTTCCAGATAGATGTTGTTTTTTGTTTTCCTTAACTGCCGAACAGCAATAGTAATACTGCCCTTTAAAGTGAACTTAATGGCATTGTTAACAATATTAAGCAAAATCTGCCTCAAGA
>SCTP01000019.1 GCA_004322325.1 Gammaproteobacteria bacterium
TGATGGGAGTGCTGCGTTGTGATCATCCGGATATTGAAGAATTTATTGCAGAGAAAGCCAACCCAAGTGAGTTTCGTCATTTTAATGTCTCAGTAATGGTATCCGATGCTTTCATGCACGCGGTGGAAAAAGATACGGAGTGGCCGTTGGTATTTGAAGGGCGAGTGTATCGTCAGGTAAGAGCCCGTGAGCTTTGGCATAAGATCATTGATTCTGCTTATCATTATGCGGAACCAGGTGTTTTATTTGGCGATACGATTAATCGCATGAATAATTTATGGTATCGTGAGCAGATTAGCGCTACGAACCCATGTGGTGAAATTCCGTTGCCACCGTATGGGGCATGTAATTTAGGCGCGGTTAATTTAACGCAATTTGTGTCGGCACCGTTTACGTCGCAAGCCGCATTAAAATGGGCGGAGTTGGAAGAAGTCGTGCGTATCGCGACGCGGTTTCAGGATAATGTGATTGATATCTCGAATTATCCGTTGCCCGTGCAGCGTGAACAAGCGCAAGGAACGCGTCGAATTGGGTTAGGGTTAACGGGTTTGGCGGATGTGTTGGTGATGTTAGGGATACGTTACGGTAGTGCTGAATCGATCGCGTTTTCGCGCGATATCATGAAAAGAATCGCGGAAGTGACGTGGCACACGTCGATTGAATTAGCACAAGAGAAGGGAGTCTTTCCATTTTTTCATGTGGATTATTTGCGCGGTGAGTTTGTGAAGACATTAGACGAATCCATCCAACACGCGCTAGCGCAATATGGCGTGCGTAATAGTCATCATAATACGATAGCGCCGACGGGAACGATTAGTTTATTAGCGAATAATATTTCAAACGGCATCGAGCCTATTTTCAAGCCAGAGTATGATCGCCATGTGCGATTAGCAGAAGGAATGCGTACTTTTCGAGTGAAAGATTATGCGTTGCAATTGTGGCGAGAACAGCATGCAGGCATGCCGCCTGCTTGGGTGGATACGGATACGTTGATGCCAGAAGCGCATTTGCAAATTCAAGGGGCGATGCAGCCGTATATTGATAATGCGATTTCGAAGACGATTAATATTCCAGTGGATTTTCCCTTTGACAAGCTCATGGATGTGTATACGCAGGCGTATGCGTTGGGATTGAAAGGATGCACGGTGTTTAGGCCAAATCCGGTGACGGGGAGTGTGTTGGAGGCGGGTAGCAAAGAAGAAGCGCCACCGGTGGATCATTGTTGTCCGTATGAGGAGTGATGAGATCAGTATTTAAAGGTTTTTTTCATCTCTTCGTCTAAATACTCTACGGTTTCTTGTGCTGTAGGCCGTGAATCAGGGTCTTGCATCCAGCAGTGAGTGATTAATTTTTTGATTGAAGAGGGGCAGTCGTCTGGAATAGTTGGCCTTTTACCCTGTATGACGGAACGGATTATCTTGGAATCGGGAATATCGTTATCATAGGGCGCTGATCTAGTAAAAAGGATGAAGTCTGTCATTCCCTTGGCATACACATCTGATTTTTTTGAATAGTACCCTGATGTCAGTATTTCAGGTGCACAATAATCTGGCGTGCCTTCTATTAGCATTTGTTTTTGTTCAAGATCTTCTTCTAATTTAGCAAAACCAAAATCAGCTATTTTGGCTCGCTTGGTTTTATCAGATTGGGTCTGAGTTAAGAGGATATTATCAGGCTTGAGATCGCAGTGTATGATGTTATGCTTATGCAAAAAAGCTAGGCCATTAGCAACATCAGCAGCAATTTGGTAAGACTCTTGCATAGTAATGTCACCTTCACAGATATTTTTGATTAAATCACCTCCTGGCAGGTATTCCATCACCAATATAGGCTCTCTCTTAGCACAACCAAAAAACTTAACAACATGCTCGTTTGGATCGTCAGCTTGGCATTCACTAATGATGGCCATGATCTTTTTTTCTTGTTCATAGATTTTAATCGCTGCTGCATCCTCAATTTTTAATATCTTGACAGCAACTTCTATTGCTCCACACCTGCCATGATAGACGATAGCAAAGTTCCCTTCGCCTAGTTCTTTACCGATGGTGACGCTATTGTTCTCATGAGTTAATGCATTAGTGATAGCAAGTGTGTTCATGCCCTTCACTAGAGTGTTTCGTTTCATAATTTCACTACCAGTAATAACACTTCTTGCTCTTCCACTTTATAAATTAAACGCATGTGGTTAATCATTTCTTCACTGTAACTGTACAACCCCATCATCCCTTCAATTTTTTTCGCACCCGGTGGGCGAGGGTTGACAGCTAAGGCTTCAATTAGCTTGATGATCGCCTTTTGATTTTTCGGTGCCAGCGCATGAATTTGCCGTTCGGCGGCAGGCGCAATGCGTATGTGGTATGGTTTGGTCACGATGCTAACCTATGCTTTCTTTCAATTCATCCAGCGAGATAGTGCCCTGCGTTCTTGCTTCCTGCAAGGCTTCTACTGCTTGCTGTAAATCACTTTTATCGCGTGACGCTTGCAGCAATTGCCAATCTTCCATGGGGATCATGACGGCAATTTCTTTGCCGCGGCGAGTGAAAATAACACATTCTTTATGATGAGAGACACGGTTAATGAGGTCGGAGAATTGTTCTTTTGCGTCAGCCGTATTAATAGATGAAATGGTCATGAGGGATTCCTTGGGTAGCAACAGGAAGGAGAAACCTGGGTTTCGCTACGCTCCACCCAGGCTACGATTGGTCATGAACTTAAGAGGCGAGGGAGATTTCTTCTTTCTCCATGGCTTCTGAGTATTTGCCCATGGCAGCGAGGCTGTTGAGCATGGCGCGTTTGCTGAAAGCCTTTTGCGCGGTGGACACGTTTTTAGCTTGGCCTTGCCAGGTTTTCATGCTGTAGTCTTGCAATGCGCGGGCGTAGGAGAAGCTGAGGTTCCATGGGAGATGGCCTAGCTGATTCATGGCATTTAAGTGCGCCGTGGCTTGTTCAGGGGTTTGACCACCGGATAAGAAGTTAATGGTCGGCACGGTTGCTGGCACCATTTTGCGTAGCACACGCACCGTTGCTTCTGCTACTTCGGCAACACTCGCTTTTTGCGGGCAAGCTTTGCCGTTAATGACCATGCTGGGTTTCAAGACAATGTATTCTAATTTGACATGATGGTAATAGAGAGCATTGAAGACAGCATGCAATACGTGCTCCGTTACGGCTTCACATTGTTCCAGGGTATGACTGCCATCGATTAATACTTCAGGCTCAACGATAGGGACGATGCCTTGTTCTTGGCAGATGGCAGCGTAACGGGCCAACACGCCAGCATTCGCACCAATTGCCAACTGGCTAGGGGTATCTTTGCCGATGGTATAAACGGCACGCCATTTAGCAAAGCAAGCGCCTTTGGCTTTGTATTCAGCGATTCTTTCTGGCAAGCCATCTAAGCCTTGGGTGATGTTTTCATCGATCGTATTAGCGAGATGGATTAAGCCTTTATCGACTTTAATGCCTGGCAGAACGTTCATTTTCTTTAGCAGTTCAGGGAAAGTGATGCCCTGGCTGGTTTTTTGGCTGAGCGTTTCGTCGTACAAGATAACGCCGGCGATGTGCTTGTTAAACTCAGGTGCTGTCATCAGCATTTCACGGTAAGCGCGACGATTATCCTCGGTGGATTCAACGCCGACGGCTTGAAAACGTTTGGTAATGGTGGGGGTGCTTTCATCGGCGGCTAAAATTCCTTTGCCTTTGGTAGAAAGCTGGTGGATGGTGGATTGTAACTCGGTAATGATTGTTGTCATGAGAGGCTTCCTTCTGTAAGAGCTAACAAAATTGTGCAAAAGGGTAGCACAGATTTGCATGGGAAGCGAGAGGGTGATGAGTCAATTTTTAGTCAGGCAAAAAAGAAGACTTCAGGCAATCTTTAAAGCTAAATGGAGGATGCTTAGGAAATTCATCTTCCTCCAGCCGTGTTTGCTTTGCTGCTAACACTTTGGCTCTTTCGTATGCATGATGAAATTTTTCTTCTAATTCTTTTTTAAGGCTAGGGCTTTCCTCTAAAAGATCACTCAGTTGGATTCGCTGGTTTTTAATGGTTAATGTCCAACTTTTAGTTCTTTTCTCTGGTTGGTATTTCCATTTCAACAAATGAGCCATTAAAACAGCTAGCCGATTCACGAGCTCTCTTTTTTCACTTTTTCCCATGCTTTCAATTTCCTCAGCAACATGCTCGATGTCGACGTTAGAGAATTTTCCTTCTCGCAGAAGTTTTGCATTGTAAATGGCCCATGCATAGAAGTCTTTTTCGTATTCTTTCGAGATGATGTTTTTGACCATTATTTAAACCCTCAGTTGAATTCTAGAAACTGTCTCAAAAATAGCGATATCGTCATTGCGAGCGAAGCGCGGCAATCTATAAGCGGATTATCTAAGCAACAGCTTATGGATTGCCGCGTCGCTACGCTCCTCGCAATGACGGAGCGTTTTTTGAGGCAGGTTCACTAATTTTAACTCACTTAAGCTAGCTTATCCAAGCAACCAGCCTATGAGGAGGATTAGTACGCCTTCGCAAAAATCACCTGTTGTGGGCTATGTTCGCCTGTAAAGATACATTTCCCCGCCATTCCCGCTTCTGTAAACGGAATACACCGAATCGTGACCCCTAATTCTTGCTTCATCTTCGCCTCAATCGCTGGATCACCATTCCAGTGCGCTAATGCAAAGCCACCGCCTTCACCTTGGAAGAATTCCTGAAACTCCTTCCAGGTTGTGACAGTCACCGTATTTTCTTTCTGAAAATTCTGAGCACGTAACAGCAGATGCGCTTGTATATCATCTAATTCCGCTATAATCGTGGCGATAAATTCCGCACGCGATATCATTTTGCGATCTTTATAATCTCGATCGCGTCGACCCATGAATACACTATCTGCCGCATATTCTTTCTTGCCGACTTCAATGCGTACGGGAATACCTTTTTTCACCCAGCCCCAGTTTTTTTCACCACCCGGTATCGCTCGTGCATCAATTTCAACGCCTAAGCGGCGATCGTGATAATGCAGTTTTCGTAATTCATCAGCTAATTGTTGGCAATAAGCCATAATCGTCACGCGGTCTTCTTCTTGATGAATCACGGGTAAAATCACCACATGCGCAGGCGCAATTTTCGGCGGTAACACCAAACCATTATCATCACTGTGCGTCATGATCAAACCGCCGACTAATCGTGTCGATACACCCCACGATGTCGTCCAAGCAAATTCTTCTTTTCCTTCCGCACTTAAATACTTAATATTAAACCCGCGCGAAAAATGTTGACCTAAAAAGTGCGACGTCCCCGCTTGTAATGCTTTTCTATCTTGCATCATCGCTTCGATCGTGTACGTATTCATCGCGCCTGGAAAACGCTCGCTCGGTGTTTTTTCGCCTTTAATGACGGGCATCGCTAAATATTCTTCCGCAAATTGCGCATACACATCCAGCATGGTGAGAGATTCTTGCATCGCTTCATCGGCTGTTGCATGTGCCGTATGCCCTTCTTGCCAGAGAAATTCCGTCGTGCGCAAGAAAAGCCGCGTGCGCATTTCCCAGCGCACAATGTTCGCCCATTGATTCACTAGCAAAGGCAAATCACGATAAGACTGGACCCAGCGTGAAAACGCATCGCCAATAATCGCTTCAGAAGTGGGGCGAATAATGTAAGGCTCTTCCAACGGGCTAGCTGGAACCAATTTACCCTCCGCATCTTTTGCTAAACGATGATGTGTCACCACCGCACATTCTTTCGCAAAACCTTCAATATGCTCTGCTTCTTTCTGCATGAAGCTGAGTGGGATGAGTAAAGGAAAATAAAGATTTTTATGACCAGTCGCTTTAATGTCATCATCCAGGACACGCTGCATATTTTCCCAAATCGCATAACCCCACGGTTTGATAATCATGCAGCCGCGTACCGGTGACACTTCTGCTAAATCCGCTGCTTTAATAATTTGCTGATACCATTCGGGATAATTTTCTTCTCGCGTTGGCGTAATGGCTGTTTTGATCGTTTTATTTGATTGCATTTAATACTTGCTCCACATGACCCGGTACTTTCACGCCGCGCCAAATGGCACGGAGAATACCTTGTTCATCGATTAAAAAAGTTGAACGTTGAATAGCTAAAAACGTTTTGCCAAACATACTTTTTTTATTCATGACACCATACGCAAGACAGACTTCTGCTTGGCTATCCACTAACAGAGAAAAAGGCAGAGAATATTTTTCTCTAAATTTAGTGTGTGTCTTAGGGCTATCTTTGGATATCCCTAATATTTCGACATGTTGTTGTTGAAAAGTAGGAAATTGGTCACGAAAATCACAGGCTTCTTTGGTGCAGCCAGGGGTGTCATCTTTAGGGTAAAAATAAAGCACGATTTTTTTACCACGTAGTTTACTTAAGGTAATCGGCTCGGCTTGCTCATTTAATAAAGTAAAATCGGGTGCTTGATCACCAATTGCTAAACTCATGGAAGTATCTCGATTAATTTGGATCGAAGAAGGATAGCATTAAGATAAAAAACTGTCATTCCTGTTGGTGCAGGAGATAACAGTTTTTTAGGTTAGCGATGATTAATTAACAGCTGCTCTACCTAATAAGCCGCCGCCGACTGCACCCGCTACTGTTCCCAGTGTGCTGCCGCCCGTAATGGCGTTTCCGACCACCCCGCCTGCGGCTGCGCCGCCAACAGTGGCCATGTCTCTATTCGTACAGGCAACCAGGGATAATGCGATGAGTATGGTAGCGAAAGATGTTGTAATCACTCTTTTCATGATGAGACCCTCTCTCTAGTGTGTGTCCTAATTCTTATTTTAACAGGTGAGGGGGTTGGAGGGGGCAAATAAGTTTTTTCATTATTTCAATAAGTAAGCTTTATAGCCACCTTGTTGATCGATAGCCAACGTTTTCCATAACCACGACAACACTGGCTGCATGGTTTGTTCAAACTGCCATGGCGGGTTGATAATGGCCATACCACAGCCATTTAAGTGGCTGGGAAGGTCAGGGTAGATGGTTAATTCTATTATCAAAATAGGCTGGGATAACGTTTGCCGAATGGAACGATAAAACCGCTCGACCTGACGTTTCTCTTTGATGGGATACCAAATGCCATAAATACCCGTTTCCCATCGTTTTAACGCGATAGGCAAGCTTTTGGCGATGCGGCTGAATTCATCGGGGTCTTCATAGGGCGGGTCAATCAATACCAAGCCTCGACGTTCGTGGGGCGGTAAAAAGGCTTTTAATCCTAGAAAGCCATCCAAATGATGGATGGCGACTTGGGTATCGCCTGCAAACGTGTTTTTTAATTCTCGGCAATCTTCCGGCTGCAATTCACAAGCAATGATACGGTCATGTGGACGGGCAAAATGGCGGGCGATCATCGGGGAGCCGGGGTAGTAATGCAGAGCAGCATAGTTAGCGCTCGATAAGCGATTATTAATGTGATGCACGCATTCAAGATAACGTTGCACTAAGGCAGGTACATGCTCAGCGTGAATAATTTTTTCGATACCACCAACGTATTCTTTTGTTTTGGTGGCGGATGCCGAGAGTAAGTCATAGTAACCCGTGCCAGCATGGGTATCGATATAGCAGAAAGGGGTTTCTTTGCGGAAAAGAGACGAGATTAAGGCAATTAACGTGACATGCTTCACTACATCCATAAAATTTCCTGCATGATACACGTGGCGATAATTCATTGCGTTAATCCCACAGGGGGTAATGTTCGAGCGTGATGTCTTCGCCGAAAAATAATCTCGCATTCCCAGCAAAGGAG
>SCTP01000157.1 GCA_004322325.1 Gammaproteobacteria bacterium
CATGTCAGCAATATATTTAAACTTATCAGCTGTTAAATGGTGGCGTGGATTTAATCGATTATAGTGTTGGAAAAACGTTTCACTACCATACTCTGCCAGAAAATAAGGCGTCCAATCTTCATGACGAATTAATTTTTCATGAAAGATACCTTCAAACGCATGCGAAAATGGCCCATGTCCAATATCATGCAGTAAACAAGCAATCATCACTAATTGCCGCTCTTCATCCGCCAACCCAATTTTTTGCGCGATTTGGCTCGCGACATAACAACAACCTAAGCAATGATTAAAACGTGTGTGCACCGCGCCCGGGAAAATAAAGTCCCCCAAGCCTAATTGTTTGATATGACGCAGACGCTGAAAATGCGGGCTATCGATAAAAGGTTTCACCCATGCATCTTCCGTGGTCGTAAATTGCATGGTGCCGTGAACCGGATCTTTAATAACGTGAAAGATATTATTCATGGCGATATCATACCTTAACTTTATCCAGCACCGTATATTTCGATCCATCGGGCTGTGGCTCACTACGAAATAACATGATTTCCTCCATCTCCATTTCTTCTAGGCTAGGCGCCTTCAATTCACTTAAAAAATTTAAGCTTAACCCTTGTGGTTGCTTAATTCTACCCAGCGTCAAATGGGCGCGAAAAGGTCTATTTTCAATCTCGTAATGCCCGTCCACAATCCCCTCACCAATTAACCCTGATAATTCTGCCAATTGATCTTGTGGTGTGATGTCTAACACAATGACGCGGGGCCGATAAGGATTAGGGAAAAGGTGCAAACTTCCGAGTCCCCATTTAATCTTTTGTTGATTCGCGGTCATTTTCGCCCGCACGCGTTCCTTCAACATGGCGATATGCTCCACTTTCACTTCCGGCAAAAATTGCAGCGTAATATGCAAGTTTTCTGGCTTCGTCCAGCGAATGGCGTGAGATTTAGACTGTTTTTTGAGCATATTGATAAAATGGCCCACTTTTTTCTTAGCCGAAGCCGGCAAGTCGATGGCAAAAAAAATACGGATTACGGCAGGCGATGTCATTCCATTTCTCCTGATGTTTGATTAAGATGATGGGGCTACTCGTACGATGTTCATTAGGATTTTATTATGGTCAAAAAACGTGGTCTTGGTAAGTCATTAGATGCTTTGCTGGCGTATGCGAGCGAGCCTACTCATCATGCTGTTGAAGAGGTAGCCAGTGATTCTTCTCAAGAACAGTTCACTAAATTACCAGTTGGGCGTATTCAGCGCGGTAAATATCAGCCGCGACGAGAAATCAAACCGGAAGCATTGGAAGAATTAGCGAATTCCATTCGTTCTCAAGGCATTATTCAGCCCTTGATTGTGCGTCCGATCGGTGATCAATATGAAATCATCGCGGGGGAGCGGCGTTTTCAAGCGGCTAAGCGGGTCGGGTTGACGGAAGTGCCGGTCGTGATCCGTCCGATTCCCGATGAAGCAGCGATTGCGATTGCGCTGATTGAAAATATCCAGCGCGAAAATTTGAATCCGATTGAAGAAAGTATCGCCTTACAGCGGCTGATCGATGAATTTAGCATGACGCATCAGCAAGTAGCGGATGCGGTCGGTAAATCGCGAACCAGTGTGACGAATTTGTTGCGATTGTTGGCCTTACCGGAAGAAGTGAAAACGCTGCTAGAGCAAGGGCAGCTAGAAATGGGGCATGCGCGTACGTTGATTACCTTACCGGAAGCAGCGCAATTGGAGACAGCGCAGATTATTGTGGCGCGTGGGTTATCGGTGCGAGAAACGGAAAATTTAGTGCGCAGGCTGCAATCGCCTGAAGTAAAAAATGAAAAAATCGTCGATCCAGATATTCAGCATTTGCAAGAGACACTGTCTCATCAATTAAAACTGCGTGTGGCGATTCAATGTAATGCGAAAGGGAAAGGGAAGTTAGTGATTCACTATCGGAGCTTAGCGGAGTTGAATGGGTTGATATTGCAGTTGAGAGAAACCTAATGTTTTCCTTTCATACCTCTAACGTGACAGTTAATGTATTGGATATAGAATTTGATTCAATCATTGATGCTCTCGAAAATAAAAAATTATCCGAAGACCAGCAGCGTAAAATTATTCCTACTTTTGGAATAGAAAAAAGAACCAAACATCGCAATAGCCTCTTACTACATGCCCTTGCCTGGAATAAACTACGCGCTGCTGCCATATTAATTAAATTAGATCTTAAAAAAGAAGCATTAAATGCTAAAGATGCGTGGCCCACTTGCTTGAACACACCGCTTATTTTAGCAGCAAAAATTGGCGCGACTGGCATCATAAAAGAATTAATTGCATTGGGCGCTGAATTAGATGAGCAAGATCATAACGGTTTTACGGCCCTTCATTATGCTTGTATCTTACGCAATCATGATGCCATCGAAACATTACTTCAAAAGCATGCGGGCAGTCATCTTAAAGATGCGTTTGGAAAATTACCGCTTGACTATTATAAGATGGAAATCTCAGAAGCAGATCTTAGTTATCGATATGGACCTTCTACCAAAAATCCACGAATGTTAGCACAGGTTTATGATGGGCGAAAAAATTACTTTGCGACAGAAAAAAAATATTTTAGCGCGCTCCGCTGGTTCATTCCGCATATTATTGTCAACACTCAACTAGAAAAAACCACTGAGCC
>SCTP01000158.1 GCA_004322325.1 Gammaproteobacteria bacterium
GGCGAATTTACGGCGGATGATTTATTGGGGCGGATATTTTCGAGTTTTTGTATTGGGAAGTAGAAGTAAAGTATAACTTGAATGTTAGAAGCAATTTTTAGTTGTTTATCGTTAGTTAAAAAAGTTTGGCATTGATTAGCGTGAGCAGTTGCTAGATGAATGGCATCAGGTAATCGAATTGAACCAGAAGTGTTACCTAATGTGGCACGCAGTGACGGAAGAAACATGTACGATACTAAGGCCTGTCGTCAATTAACCGCGCCGTCGTCCCGCGGCTTGTCCGCGGGATCCAGTTAAGCGAAAGAATCTATCGCGTATAAATGAATTGAACATTTCGAAAAATAAAACGGGATTATGATAAACATTATTAAAAAGATAGCAATTTTATTGAGCGCTTTTTTTGTAAGTCGAAGCAGTTTCGTGATATTGCTACACGTTTAGGAATTTTTTATGAAGCGATATTTTGTTTATATTCTTACGAGCCAATGTAATGGCACCTTATACGTAGGTTCCACATCTAATTTAATACAGCGTGTTTGGCAGCATAAAAATGGTACTTTTTCTGGTTTTACATCAAAATATCAAGTTCATCATCTTGTGTATTACGAGGAGCATCAAAATATTGCCGAAATGGTTCGCCGTGAAAGACGATTGAAAAACTGGTGTAGAAAATGGAAATTAAATTTAATTGAACAGTTTAATCCCACATGGCAAGATTTATACGATAAAATTTGTGTCTAGCTGGATCCCGCGGACAAGCCGCGGGACGACGGCGTGGTTAATTGACGACTGGCCTTAGATGTTTGAATGAGATTTTTATAAGCTTCTTGCAGAGGTAAATTTTCATTTATCATTGGCTTAACCAATAATTCGCTTAACGCAAGTTCACTAGTAACTGCATACAGCTTGCCATTATCGATAAAGTTAAAAATTTTATTGAGAGAAGGAGTAAAATCCGCATAACCTTCAAGCAGATAAATAAAAATATAGTATCTAGGTAGATATTATTTCCAAATATTTCGCTCACCTCGTATGAAAGCATCTGCTTCCTCTGCAGAAGCGAAACTTCCTTTAGCAGATCCTACGACTATTTCAGCCATCGACTATAAGTCGCTGTTAGCGTCACCTTATCTATAATATGCCCTTGCATAGCTTTCATGACGGCTGGGCCATCAGCTCCCGCGGGTAGCTTAAGTTTGGTATCCAGCGCATAAAGTGTGAAGAGATAAATATGCGCTGCTCCTTTAGGCGGGCAAGGGCCATTGTATCGTTCCTTGCTAAAACTATTTTTTCCTACCATCACACCAGCTGGCACTTTTTCCATGCCTTCTGGGAAAGTGACGCCGGATGGGGGAATATCGTAGACCACCCAATGATAGAACGTGCCATTGGGAGCATCGGGGTCGGTGAGGATGAGGGCTAAGGATTGGGTTTTGGCGGGGAGGTTGGCCCAGTCGAATTCGGGGGAAACGTCTTTGCTGTCGCAGGTGTAGAGGACGGGGAGGACGGTTTGGTCGAGGAAGCCGGTGGTGTTGAGGGTGAGGGTGGGGGCTTTGGCGTCGTCGGCGTGGGCGGTGAGAGTGAAGAAGGCTAGTAGACCAGCTAATAGAAACATTAAGTTACGCATGATGTCTTCCTTGAGCAAGTAATTCTCTAAACTGTCGCTTTTTCCGTGGGGATCGTCAAGCTTTTCATATAAACCAAGTCAGTAACTAGTTGAAAAATAGCGAATATTAAAAGTTAATCTTTTTTTATAGATTAAGCCCTATACTTTTAGTAATACTTATAATTATTAACGAGGTGGTACATGGCTTCTCTCGAAATACCAACTCCCATTGACGAGCTTTATAATGTCCAGGCAGGGTTAACCGAAAAGATGAAGTTGCTCGCGGAACGAGCGGATTATCTTGCTAAGAATCTTCCAAAAAAATATGCCACTAAAGAAAATAAGGAAATGTTAGAAAAATTAAGAAACATAGCAACAGATTTAAGTCGCTTTAGTCAACTACCTACCACATGGAAATCGCGAGAACAAAAAATTGGTGGGTTCGCAGATTATTTTCTAGATGATAAAGAAGAAAATTTCAAAAAACTGATGAATCGCGCAGCAGATTTAATGTTATTTCAAGAAAAAGCCATTGAGTTGATAAAAAATATTGATTCAGTATCAAAGGATGCTGTCTTAAAAAGTAAAATAAATAATCCTAAAAATGCGAGTGATACGTTGGAAAATTTAATAGTAGCTCCTATGCAGATGAGTATGAAGTACAAGAATCTAATTGGGGAGATGCTAAAAACTAATAAAATGTCCTCGAAATTGAAAGAAGGTTATAAGGATGCTTTAGAACTGGTTGATACATTAGTAGATAAATCAAACAAAAGAAAAAAGATGCTTGATGAGAAAGAAAAATTTACAACAGAAATTAAAGAAGTGACAGACATAATAGAAGGAATGATAAAAAAATCTCATAAGAATCTACCAAAAATGAATCTTCTTAAACAAGTATTACAAGAATTCAACGAGGAAATTAAATGGGGTGATACTGTAGCTTCGAAAATGACTAATAGTTTAAGTAAATTAAAATATTCTATTTCAAAAGAAGAATTTAATATCTTGCAAAGGCAAATAGGAAAGATAGAAAAAAAAGCAGAAAAAATCAAGAAAGAGTCATTTTTATCTACACTTAATGATATATTAGATAATTTAAATGGGACATTAAAAAGTATAAATGAATCGAAAGCTAAGGGGCTTGCGCTATTTACTCCGCAAGAAGAGTATTTAGTAAATGCGAGAATTAAGCTGATAACTAAAACTCTGAATGATTTTAATAGCGATCCTAACCCGCATAGAATCGCCCACATGCTGGAAGAATTAAAGGGGAGTTCTTTTATTTCTGGGACAGGCCATTTTGAAAAAATTAACTCACTATGGGAAAAAGAAAAAAGAAGTAAAACAGAAACAAAGGAAAATAACTTATCAAGGAAAAACCTTTCTAATCAATATTTGACAGAAATGGAAAGGTTTAAACAGGAAGTGGATAAAATAGATAATCAGGTAAAAAATTATAATGACTTGAAAGCGTCGAATAAACTCACTCCGCAAGAGATCGATAATTTTCAGGTATGGTTTGAGAAAGCATTACAATCTAGTGACTGTAAAGACTATTTGGAATATACAAAAGATAAAAATGTTAAAGAGTTGATGGGGGTGTTAACTGATTTGATATTAAAAGTGACGGACGAAAAAAAGAGAAAATCACTGGAATATTTGGTGCATAAAGCGGGATTTGATTTACAAAAGGAGTTAAATAAAGTCGCTGTAGAGAGAATTGATGGACAATTAGCAAAATATCCTGAGTACAAAAAAACTAATCCAGCTGAAATTGACGGTTTATATAATTGGTTTTATAAAACAATGAATAGTTCATACGGTAAAGAATATTTAAAAGATAGCAATAATGTTAATAAATTTGCGAAAGCATTAGTTGATTTACTGCCAAGATTACCAGAAGAAAAACAAAAAGTGATAAGATCGCTTGCGGGAGAAAATCTACAGAAACAGATAAACAAAGGTATGACTGAGAAAAGAATTTCCGATATGGTTGAGATGAATATTTCTGAACAATTGAATAAATATCCTGAGGATAAAAAGAGAGATAAAGTTGGAGAGTTTTTCGTGTGGTTTGCTCAAACATTGCAATCTAATTCTACAAAAGAGTATTTGCAGGATGATAAAAATAGTGAAAATGTTAAGAAATTTGCTAGAACGTTAATTACTTTTATTCCACGATTACCAGAAAAAAATAGAAAAGACCTTGAAAAGTTGGCAACCACAGCAGGACTTAATTTAGAAAAAGAACGAAATAATATGGTGAGGGAGAAAATTAATATCAGTTCTAAGTCTGCATATTCTCCTAAACTTTTTCAAGTGCGGCCGACCCAAGCAGGGGGAGTTAATGCGAAAGTGGAAAATAAAAAGAATGATGAAAAAACTACAGAAGCCAAAACTAATGGGCCGCGTAAAACTTAAATTACTTTGCTAGCATCATCTCCCGCATCCGCGTGCAAACCTTCTGCATGACATGAATATTATGAATGCTCGCCAAATGAAAATACGCGATTAATCCTTCTTTAAACAGATAATGCAAATACGCCCGTGAAAAATGCTGGCAAGTATAGCAATCGCAATTCGGCATAATCGGCTGATCATCTTTCGCATATTGGCTTTTCTTAATCAATATCCGACAATTATCCCCTTCACTTTCAAATGCCAACCACCCATCCCGCTCCACAATCTCTCCATAATACAATGTCCCATGCCGCGCATTGCGTGTCGGTGCGACGCAATCAAAAATATCAATGCCTCTTGCCACCACATCAATTAAATCTTGCGGATTCAATCCCACGCCCATGGTATAGCGAATTTTATTCTCCGGCAGCATCGGCCGCACCCAATCAATAATTTCACATGTTTTCGGCATATCAAAGCCAATCACTTCCCCACCAATGCCAATTCCATCCAACTCTTGCTGCAAAATAAACTGCGTACTTTCTTCACGCAAATCCTGAAAACTACCACCTTGAATAATCCCGAACAACGCTTGTCGCATGCCATAAGCAGAACACGGATTTTTCTCATGCTCCGCTTTCGATCGCACTAACCATCGATGCGTACGATCCAGCGCTGCAAGGGCTGCTTCACGGCCGCCTGTTTCCGGCGTGCATTGATCAAACGCCATGATGATATCCGCACCGATGACTTTTTGGGCTTGGATAGAAGTTTCCGCATTAAGATGAATAATTTTCCCCGTCAGCGGATGCTTAAACACCGCCCCATTTTCATCAACAATGCAAATCGTCCCTTTTTTCGACAGACTCAACACTTGAAAGCCGCCGCTATCCGTCAGCATGGCTTTATCCCAACCCATAAACGGGTGCATACCACCCACGGATTGGATGACTTCCATGCCCGGGCTGCACAGCATGTGATAGGTGTTCCCGCCGAGAATCAATTGGCTGCCATTTGCGCGCAGATCAGTCGGCGTTAGATAGTTCAGCATCGCCCGCGTGCCAACCGGCATGAAGGTGGGCGTGAGCACTTCCCCGTGGGGTGTGCGCATACGCATCACCCGGGCGGGTAAGGTTGGATGTTTTTTGACGATTTCTGAAGAATAAGTATTAGACATGGGCTGCAAGTATAGCGATGATTAGGGGTATTGGCGATTGAAATTTTTATCCTACTCAACTAGACTAAACTAAACTTAGTCCACACAGAAGGTTCTTAGTTTATGACCACCGTTAATATACATCAAGCCAAAACGCATTTTTCAAAGCTGATAGAGGCGGTTATGAGGGGGGAAGAAATTATTATCGCGAAAGCGGGGAAGCCTGCGGCAAAATTAGTCCCCATCGCGCCAGTCAAACCCAAGCGCAAGCCAGGCGCACTTAAGGGCCAAATTCGAATTGCGGCAGATTTTGATGCGACATTACCGGATGATTTACTTGATCAATTTGAAGGTAAATAATCGTGCATTTATTACTCGATACGCATATTTTTATTTGGTGGCTAAAAGATGATAAGAGCTTGTCAAAAAAAGCTCGTATGTTGATTCAAGAGGCAGATGAAGTTTATATTAGCAGCGCCTCAATTTGGGAGGCGGCTATCAAAATCCAGCTTGGAAAGTTGGATGTGATGATCGATGTCCTCGCGGCTTCAATTGAAAAAGAAGGGTTTATCGAATTACCTATTACTGCAAAACACGCTATGCAAACATTGCAGCTTTCTCACCATCATCGTGATCCATTTGATCGAATCTTGATCGCACAGGCGATATCAGAACCTCTGCGATTTTTAACAGTAGATCAAAAATTAGAAGTTTATTCGGATTTGGTGGAAATGGTATAAAAGCCCCAAATTTTAATTAAAATCAAGTAATCTATTTATCTATTTGAATTATAATATATTTTTAATATTAAGTGCGGTGAGCCCTGTTTAATATACCTTGGTTTATTTGCCTTATAATTAATAAGTAGCCCTAAATAAATTAGAGGGTGATATGGCAGATTCTCAAGATAAAGATAAACCACTGACAGTGCACGATCTCCTTCGTAAGAACTTAGCTGAAATGATCTATATGTTTAAGAAGAATTCTCGTAGTAGCTTTTACCCAGAACCTATGTCAAGTTTTAGGAAATTTTGTGAAAAATTACCCCAAGAAAAATTACCTTTGCTGTCTGAGAATTTGACGCCCGCTTTGAAAGATTCAAGTAATGCTATTGCGGTTAAAGAAGTTTTAAAAGAGGCAAATAAAGCATTTGCTACCGATGAAAACATTAATAAAATTTATGAGGAAGTGATAAAAAAATTAGAGACTATACGTAAAAAATCGGAGGCTACAATAAGTATCATCGATAAAAATAAAGAAATTCAAAAATATGTTACGAGTACAGCAAAGATTAAGTATTGTGAAGATGAAGAGATGAAGAAAGAATTAAATGCTCTTTTAAACAAAGATGTTACGAGGAACAATAAAGAAGAAATATTAGAAGCTTTAGAAAAAAATATTTTAAAATTAGAGGAAACAGAAGATAAACATAACATCGCTATTGCTCTGAAAAGATATCACTATGTCGTCGAAAAAGTAAAGTATGATGAAATGCCTACTTTTAATGTCATTAAAAACGCGATTGTAAAAATGAATAGTCAAGACATACGTGCTGGTTTACTGAACCATTTGGATTATATTATACGTGATGGAAAAAATTATAGTGATCCAAGTAAGACTGCAGAAATGCTTCACAATAAATTACAAAGGGCTTTACTCAAGTTTGAATCTTCCTCTACCCTCGTAACTTTTGCTAAGTTGGCAGTAGATAGCGGAAAAAAATTAATAGCAAAACTCAAAAAACAAAAATCCCCAGCTCCCACAAAAGCGCCTGTGGCTTCAAGATTAGAAAAAGGTAAAGAGATTAGAGAGGCGGTGGAACGTCTGGGCACAAGTAGCGCTTCTATGTTTGGCCAGCGAAAGCAAGAGAAAGAAAATGTAACTCAGCGCTCAGAGCAAGACAACA
>SCTP01000159.1 GCA_004322325.1 Gammaproteobacteria bacterium
TAATCGTTGACGATAAAGATCAGGATGAAGCCCCGTTTTCTCCATCGCTTCCGCTGTGAGCGCTTGGACGGCTTCGCTGACACCATTATGTTTCGCTAATTCATCAATGCCTTCAATCATACTTAACGTACCATCGCAATCGAATACGATGGCGGGGATGGGAGCTTGTGGTTGCCAGATAGGAGCCATTTTTTTATCCTCAAAAAATTCCAGAACTATGCTAAGCTTGCGCGATTATGGATGCAAGCCTAGGAGCTGATCATGTTTAAAATTCAAACACTCAATGCTATTTCACCCGTCGGTTTAAATCAATTTCCATCCGAGTTATACCAAGTCGCTCCTGATATCGAGCACCCTGATGCTATTTTGGTACGCTCATACGCCATGCACGACATGCCTATCCCTCATTCCGTCAAGGTGATTGGTCGTGCGGGAGCGGGAGTGAATAATATTCCGATTGATACCCTCACCAAGCGCGGCATCCCTGTTTTCAATACACCCGGTGCGAATGCGAATGCCGTCAGAGAATTAGTCATTGCTGGCATGTTGATTGCCAGCCGGCATATTTGTCAGGCATGGCAGTATGTGCGGCAATTACAGAGCCGCGATGAGCAGTTGGAAAAAGAAATTGAGCAAAATAAAAAACAATTTGCCGGTTTTGAATTGATGGGTAAAACATTAGGGATCATTGGCCTGGGCAGTGTAGGGGTGAAAGTAGCCAATGCTGCCATCCATTTGGGAATGGAGGTGATTGGCTATGATCCGGCTATTTCCGTTAATCGAGCTTGGGAATTATCCGCCAATGTGCAGCAGGCGCGTCATTTGGAGGAGTTATTAGCAAAGTCTGATTTCATCAGCCTCCACGTGCCATTGACGAGCGATACGCGGCACATGATTCATGCAGCGCGATTACAATTAATGAAGACAGGGGCAGTGCTGCTGAATTTTTCCCGTGAAGGTATTATTGATAATCACGCTTTACGCGAGGCGATGAATGAGAAAAAAATCTTTTCCTACGTGAGTGATTTCCCCTGTGCTGAACTAAAAGACCATCCGCGCGTCATTAGTCTGCCGCATTTAGGCGCTTCGACGAAAGAAGCAGAAGAAAATTGTGCCGTCATGTTGACCAAACAAATACGCGATTTTCTCGAAACCGGCGCCATTTTGCATTCAGCTAATTTTCCTACCGTCGAGATAGCGAAACCTCAGGCAGGTATTCGTTTATCCATCGTCAATGCCAATATTCCTAACATGGTGGCACAGATTTCAGCCACCTTAGCGAAAGCAGGGTTAAATATCATGAGCCTCTTAAATAAGTCCCGGGACAGTATTGCTTATACTTTGATCGACGTCCAAACTGAAGTCAGTGATGCGTTGATCCAAGAAATTACCCGTATTGAAGGGGTGGTGCAATTACGTAAATTGCTACCGCTTTGATCCTATGCCGTCCGGGCGAAATGCGCTATCATGTAGAGATAGTAGAAGGAAAAAATATGTCAACTTTGAAAAAAACGATAGTGGTTCTCGGTATCATTCTTCTCTGTATTATTTTAGTACTGGCGATTACACTTCGCCTGAAAAATAAACCGACAGCAGAGGTTCAATCCACCTCCGCGAGCAGCAGTGCTCAGCCAACTGCCTCCCCTTTCAAATTGTACGATAACCATGATAGCCGCTATTCCATCCAGTATCCGGCAGAGTGGACGTATGACGCGTCGGCAGAACAAGGTACAGTGGTATTTACCGGTAAAACGGGAACGCCTTCGTTTTATTCCACTATCAATATTCAAACGGTTCTCACCAAGAAAACAGGGGGTGAGTACGCTAACGTTAAGCAATTTATTGCTGATATCAAAAAACAAGCGGCTCGTCAGTCAAGCCATCCTGTTTTCTTAGAACATGGCCCCACTACGATGGTTGAAGCGGATGGCAGCAAAGCGCAAGGCGAATATTTGATCTTTACCTACCGCTACAAGAACATCGAATTTAAACAATGGCAGATCGTGGTTCTCCGATCGGATAACCAGGTTTTCTATGCTTGGGCTTATACCGCTCCGGCTCAACTTTATCAAAACGACCTTGCCACTGCTCAAACGATGCTCAAATCGTGGGTGATTTACTAAGGTTTTTTCTCATTACAGGATTGAATGAGTTTGCATAACTGAAACGGAGTTCTATATGAAGACTGATCAATTTAAGCCTGCTTGGTGGTTACCGAATCCTCATTTTCAAACCTTATGGCCACCTATCTTCCGACGCCGCGTGAAAAGCTTGCGATTAGAGCGGGAACGCTTGGAATTACCGGATGGCGATTTTATCGACCTCGATTGGGTGAATCGTCATCAAGTCGGGCCGTTGGTATTAATTTTGCATGGCTTGGAAGGATCGATCGAATCTCATTATGCTAAAGGCATGTTGAAAACCCTTTCTCAACAAGGGTGGCGTGGGGTGTTTATGCATTTTCGTGGCTGTAGCGGTGAACCTAACCGTTTACAGCGTGGCTATCACTCCGGTGATACAGGCGATGTCAGCTATGTCGCGCGTGTACTGCTAGAGCGGGAACCGCATACCCCGTTAGCGGCCATTGGTTACTCCCTTGGCGGTAATGTGTTATTAAAATGGCTAGGCGAGACACGCTATCAAAATCCCTTAAAAGCGGCGATTGCTATTTCTGTTCCCTTTGAATTACACAAAGCAGCTAACCGCATTCAGAAAGGATTTTCCAAATTTTATGAATGGTATTTTATCCGCTGCTTGCGCGATCGTTTAACCACGAAATTCCAAGCAAATGCTATTCCCCTTGATCTTTCTATTCTGCATGAAGTGCGTACAATGCATGAATTCGATGATAAAGTGACGGCTCCCTTGCATGGATTTTCAGGCGTGGATGAATATTACACCACGTCTAGTAGTCGGCAATATCTCAGTACGATTGAAGTGCCAACGCTTATTCTCCATGCCAAAGATGACCCCTTTATGACAGAAGATATGATTCCACAGGGGCATGAATTATCCCCCAAAGTGAAGTTAGAATTGACCGAAACCGGTGGGCATGTAGGATTTGTGGCGGGAAAATTTCCTTGGCGGCCTGAATATTGGCTAGAAAAACGCGTACCACTTTTTTTACGCGACTATATACGCGGTCACGAAAATTCTTTGCTTAATAATTTTTGACAGCTTTCAATGTATTTTTGAATAGGCTTGTCATGAGGTAAATTGAGCAGGCAGCGTTGAAAAAGTCCTAATGCTTTTTGATAGGCGCCTTCGTTATATAACACAATGGCTTCATTATAATGTTTAGCGATGGCTAATTTCGCGTAGCGCAATTCATCAGGGTCGCCATTGTATACTTCCCACAGACCAATTTCTTGCTCTTTACCGCGAATGGCTGTGCGGCCAATAAATCGCACCTCAAAGCGTTCGGGTTTAATCAAGAGCTTATAGGTACTATCGCTAATTAATAATCGGCATTCATATTCTTTCGTTAATTCTTCTATGCGCTCCGCCACATTTACCGCATCGCTGATCACGGAGGTTTCGAGTCGTCCGCGGCTTCCCAGCGTGCCTAAAATGAGAGTGCCGGTATTAATGCCGATGCCAATTTCAATCGGTGATTTTTCTTCTGCCATTAATTCACGATTAAAATTAGCTAATTCTTTCTGCATTTCAATTCCTGCTAACACCGCCGAGTCAGCTGTGCCGGCAAAGAGTGCCATAATCGCATCGCCAATATATTTATCGATAAAGCCTCCTTGGCTTTTAATAATGGGTTCCATGTGACCAAGGTAGTTATTCATTAATTGAAATATCCTCGC
>SCTP01000160.1 GCA_004322325.1 Gammaproteobacteria bacterium
CATAGATAGATTACTTAAAAAATCTACTCTTAATTTAAAAGAAGATTATGTTTATTATTGTTATGAATGTGAGAAATATCTATTTGAAGCAAATGTTCTTGGAGACTGTCCGCACTGTGAACACAGAGTGAATGCAGAATGCGAGCATTGTTATAAGTATTTTCATGAAGGTGACCTTAAAAATCCAACATGCTGTTTTTGCAAAAAGAAACCGCATTTAAAAAAACTACTTCGTTATTATTTTCCCTTAAATAAATTTAGACATATTATCGAAAACCTATATTTTAAAAACGCTTATAGTGGCATATCAAAATCATTTGTTGAAAAAATTCTTAGCAATGTGCTTCCTGATATTCCAATGACAATAATAGCAGAACAGGGAATCCCATTTGGAGAAAATAATTGGTTTGGTCATGTTTTATATTCCGCCGTTGAATTAATCCCAAGATTTCTGGTATCTCTCAAAATTTTTATTGAAAACAGAAAAATATCCACTGAATGGGAGTTGTTTTTAGAATCAAAAAATGTAAATCTGCATTTGTTATTCGGGGTTGACAATTTATATTTAAGATGCATCATATTTCCTATTTTGCTTTCAGAATTCAACAATAACCTAGTCAATAATATCAATTTTATTGTTAATGATTTTTATCATCTTAATAATTCTAAATTTTCTACTAGCCGCAATCATGCTATCTCTATTGAGGAAATAAAAGATTCATCCGATTTAGATTACTTAAGATATTATCTCGCCATGACAAGACCGGAATTTTATTCCACAAATTTTTGTATGGGCGAATTTAAAAAATTTGAAAAAGATGGGGTTCTTAAAAATTATATGGACTTAGTTTATATTTTAGAAAATAAGATCGCGGTTAAATTTAACAATATGTTACCAGAAGCGGGTTCTTGGGATAATTTACATTATGCATATCAAAACTTTCTAAATGCTAATATTCCGTTAGCATCATTATATAGCAACCCAAGCTGCCTTAATATAACTTACTTTATTAGCTTAATTAATGTGCTTATGTCTTTTACCATAAATTTTTTTACCACAGGAATGAATCTTGAGATGAATGAATCTTGTTCTAGAACATTTTATGCTTTATGCATTAAAGGAATCGTGAGTATATCGATTTTAATTTCTCCAATATGCCCCACTCTCTCCAAAAATATTCAATCAATTTTTTATAGGGGCATTGATAATTTGAATGCTGAGCATCTAAACAAATGGATTTCTGAAGAAATCCCTAAAGTAAAAGAAAATAATTTAAATGAGGCCTTAAAATGAAAAAATATATACTTGTTGTTAACCTAAGAAGATTAACTAAAGAATCCTATATTTCCTTACAAGCAATAAAAAACCAAGGATTTAGTATTTTATTAGTTTCAAAAACATTACCAGATTATTGTAAAAATATTGTAGATAAATTTTGTTCTATCGACACTTCTAATTATGATTTGACAATTTCTTCTATTAAAAAACTATCTAAAAAAATTTTTATTACTGGTGTGGCTGCTTTTACTGAAACTGCCGTTGAGATTTGTAGTTACATTGCACGAGAACTTAACTTACCAGGTAATCCTGTTGAATCAATAAAGTATGCTCGCAATAAATTAGCTATGCGACAACAACTTACTAAATCAACCCTTGAACAAGTCCCGTACATTCATATTAAACATGAGAATGAACATGAGTTAAGAGAAAGCGTAAAAAAAATAGGTTATCCTGCGATTATCAAACCAATTAACTCTTCTGGTAGTACAGGTATATTCCACATATCATGTGATGATGATATAAATAATTTCCTTATCCACGCAAAAAATATTCACAATCCAAATTTCGACCCAATTTCTCGCACCAATTCTCTTGAATTTATTATCGAAAAATATATAGATGGACCAGAAGTCAGCGTTGAAGGGCTAGTTTTTGATAATGAAATTATTATATGCGGTATTACTGATAAATTAACGACAGATAATTATAAAATTGAATATCAACATATTTTTCCCTCAAGCTTTTCCGAGGCTGAAAAAAGTATTGTTCATAAAACTGTAAAAGAGATTATTAAATGTTTAGGATTTAACAATTGCTCATTTCATTTAGAAGGAAAGTTATATAAAAATAAATTTTATTTGATAGAAGTCGCTACAAGACCGGGTGGTGGATACATTACCTCACACCTTCTTCCAAATGCTACAAATCAGAATTTTTACGAAGATTTAGTTAGGATATCTGTTGGCATACGGCCAGTATTCCACTATGAAACTAAAGCATATTCTGGGATTCGATTTATTATTGCATCAAACGAAGGAATCTTTACTTCTATTAATAATTGGAGTTATATTACTCAACATCCGCTCGTCAGTAGCTTATTTGTGGAAACAGAAATAGGATCTAAAATTTTACTCCCACCAAAAGATTATAGGTCACTACGATTATTTTCTTATATTGTTAATGGAGCAACTTACGATGAGGTATCAGATACATTAACAACAATAGCTCATCAAGTATCCCCTGTTATACAGGAGTAATTTTTAATTATGAAAATCATTTTATTTGGTGCGGGCGAAATTGGCAGAGCCATTGCTCAATATTTTTTATATCAAGATAATTTAACTCAGCTTGTTTTAATTGATATTGATAAAAACCAATTAATTACTTGTATAGATAAACTATCAAAGCACGTAAATGTCAATAAAGTCGTATTAAACAACTATCAAGATATTGAAAAGTTTGTATATTCATCTGATTTAATTTTCGCAGCCGTACCTTGGTCAGCCCATTCAGCTATTATTGAACTTGTTATTAAGTATAACAAACCGATGATCAGCGTAACTCGACCTGCATATAATGACATAAATTTTCTTAAAAAAAGATTAAAAAAAATAAATAGTCCGGTAATTATCGGATGTGGTTTAGAACCAGGGTTAACAGAAATTATGGCGCTTTACTGCGCAAGTATGTATGATCGATTAGATGAGCTACACATTAAATGTGGTGGAATAACGAATAATCCTCCTAATAATGTATTGCAATATAAGGCATTATTTGGGACAAAATATCTTCCAATCGCAATGCGGTATGCATATACGGTTGTTGATAGTAAACTTATCCAACTTCCACGCTTTTCAGGAGTTGAACCTTTTGACATACCTAATATAGGACAATTAGAAGCTTGGCATGATGGCATGGTCCCATGGCTATATCAATATTCTAAAATTTCATCTGCTCATACAATCTCTCAAAAAACCTTAAGGTGGCCAGGGTTTTCACAAGCAGTAAAAACATTAAATCACTTAGGTTTATTGAGTGAAAAGGAAATAAAAATAAACGGTTGCAGCATTTCTCCAAAAACTTTTATTGAGCATTTATATAACGATGAAACAAAGTTAGCTGATGAGAAAAACATATCTATATTACATATCTCAGGGAAAGGATTAATTAATCAAAGAAAGAAAAATATAGAGCTTAAACTAATGGCATACAATCAAATTAATACTGGTCTAAATTCTATGGCTTTAATTACAGGATTTACCGCTTCTATTATTGGATCTTTTGTTTTAAACGGTAAGATAAAATATACTGGTTTGCTTAACCCAGAATTAGAAATTCATGGAAGTTTATTTGACCAGTTAATTTATTCTCTAAAACATCATTTAATTTATTTAGATATCAAACAAAACTTGGACACCCAACTATATGGATAAAAAAAATATACTTTATCAAATAGATAAAAAGAGCATGGCTCTTTTTTTATCTAACTTTTTATCAAATCTTTCATTTTTTTCAATGTTATCAATATTAGCATTATATTTTACTCAATCGTGCAGATTTTCATTGCAATTTTCTGGATTATTTATGTTGTTCGTTCTATTTATTAGTCGAACAGGAAGAATAATTCTATTACCTTTTTTCGAAAAATATACATCCAAATCTGCTCTTTTAATAAGTGCATTACTCATGGGTATAGGTTACTTTATTTTATCTATTACAAAAATTAAAATTTTCATGTTTCTTGCTTTCTTATCTGTAGGAGTTGGATATGGATGTAATTCTGTTTATGTTCGATCCTTGATTGGAGCAGGAAACAATCCAAGCAAGCTGTCTTATGTTAAACTGAGTGTTGTTACTAATTTATCAGCAGCTATTGGTAGCCTCATAGCTGTGTATATATTTACTCATTTCTCCGGTGACTATGTCTTTTTATATTCAGCTATTTTAATGTTAATTAGCATTAGCACTACGTGTGCTTTATTACAAGATGAACGGGATCACTTAAGCAATATAAATATGCTACAAGCTATTCGCTTTATTTTTCGATCACCAAATATATTACGAATGTTTGGATTAACAACCTTATCATGGATCATATATGTTCAAATTTTTTCTGCTCTTCCGCTATTTATTAATAATAAATTAAATGATACAAAATTTCTTGGAAGCTTATATGCTACTAATACTATTCTTATCGTGCTGTTTTCAGTTCCTTTAAACAAGTTTTTGTTAAGATTCAATATTCATGCTTATAACTTTATTATTACAGGTTATATATTTATTGGTATCGGCTTTTTATTATTATACCTATTGCCTAACTTAGCCATGTCTTATTCATCGATGATAATGTGGACTTTTGGTGAAATTTTAATAGTTCCTTCATTAAATTCAGCTTTATCTGAGCTCATCCAAGGGCCAGAAAGATTGCATGTATTTGCTTTTAATGGAGTAGCCATGGGCATTGGAGAAGGCATTGGTATGTACCTTGGGACAGCATTAGTTGGATTACAGCCTATTTCAGAAGTCAGTTACATTTATTTGTACTTATCATTTATCGTACTATTTTTTTTGACCATCGCTTTTATGCTAAAAAAGCAACATTTTATCCAACCCAAACCACAGGAGATATGAAAATATGAAAATTGAATACTTAGCTGATAATATACATTTTCGTGAAACGATTGCGTCATGGTTCATGAAAGAATGGGGGTCACGGTATCCTGAACGCACTTTGAGTATTTGGGCAGAAACACAAACTTATTTAAATAAGGATAAACTACCATTGACACTCGTTGCAATACAAGATAACGAAGTAGTAGGTACTGTTTGCTTACGTACAGATGGAATGACTACGCATGGAGAATGGAAAGCATGGTTATCTTATTTAGTCGTCCCAGAATCTCATCGCGGAAAAGGGATTGCAAAAGAATTAATAAAACAAGCTGAAAAAATTGCTAAAAAACTTGGAATTGACGAGCTTCATTTATTTACTCGCCTCGATGATCCAAAATTA
>SCTP01000161.1 GCA_004322325.1 Gammaproteobacteria bacterium
TGATAATTGATCAATAGCTTATTTAAAAAATCGTCGCTGCGCACGTAAGTTGAAATATCGATTTCTTTCTTACCCAATTCGTGAGTTTCTTCCCGATAGAAATGATAATTATTTTTTCCTTTTGTTTTCGCAATCATCAAAGCAGCAATAGCATGTTGCATTAATTCTTTAGGCGTTTCCCCGTCGCCTGGATAAACAGCAATGCCGATACTGACGGTCAAAAATAACTCATGATTATCCACTTGAAAAGCTTGAATTAAATTATCTTGTATTCGCTGAGCCACATAAGCAGCGGTTTCTGGTTTCGTGATTTGCGGTAACAAGATGAAAAAACTATTGCCCGCATAACGCGTCAAAGTATCAATTTGGCGAACGCAAAATTGCAACCGTTGTGCCAACAAACTCAGCACTTTGTCTCCCACTTCATAACTGATACGATTGATTTCTTGGTAATTATCAACGTTCAACGCAAGGAGGGCCATCGCCACTTGGTAGCGCTTACTCTGGTGTAAAGCTTGCGCCAAGCGATCATCGAAGGCTTCTCGGCCTGGTAGTCCAGTTAAATGATCATGGGCCTGATAAGCAAGGTCATCATTGCTTTTGGATAATTCAGAAGAATGTTTTTCATTTCGATCTTTGAGGTCTGCTAATTTTTCTTCTAATTTACGATTATATTGCTTTATTTTTTGATATTGAATTTGGCGCAGAACAAAAAGAGCACCAAAAAGTAACGTTGTCAGTGCAAATACCAAATCCATTAGTCAGCCTCCTTTCAAAAATATTACCAATAAATCGAATTATTTCCCATTATAGCCTAATGGAGTACCAAGGCCTGCCACAAAATCATAACCTTGGAGCGCTTGATAGCCATTGTTTCCTTCCAGAATATCATGCCAATAAGCATGATAATTTTTGACAGCACCATTATAAATAATGGATAGCTCATCTTGGCTGGAAGCGGCGCGTGAATTAGCGACGTTAATAATAGCTGCCATGATAGGGGCAGCGAAGCTTGTTCCGTCGCTACTTTCCCAAATCCCTACGCTGCTTTCATTGATATGATAAAAAGCTATATTTGCTCCGATAGCAGCCACATCAGGCGTGCCACGTGCATTCCCCACAATTTTCATCACAGAATCTTGTTGACTAGGTCGTGGCTCATATTGACTCGGCCCTCCGCTCGTTCCCTTACCCGAATTAGGCGAATACCAGGAAGTTTCCTTCACGAATTGGCCCTGATTATCCCGTACAAAACTCGTTGCGCCTACGGAAACCACATGAGGAGAGGAAGAGGGATAACGAGCAGGTGCAAGAAAATCTCCGCTACTCGCGGTATAAACGATGCCTGGGGTTTGAAAGTAACTGTCATAGGCATTCTCGCCGCTATATTCAGATGAACTCCAACTATTAGAAACGATGCCACCGCCCAATTGAGTAACAATTTGATTTGCGCAATACACTGCATTAAAGATAGTGGGTTGGTCAAAGGAATCTGCTTCAATCATAACGATTTTAGCATTGGGAGCGATTGCATGTACCATTTCAATATCCAGTGCGTGTTCCCGTAAATCTCTTCCAGTTGCATCGGGAGGAGCTAGGCCATTTTGAGTAGCATAATAAACAGAAAAGCAAGGCTGTTGACCTGGAATAGCAGGAGTGCTGGTGCACTGAGCGAGATTAAATGCAGCAGAAAAGATAGCTAGCTCTTCTTCAGCATGAGGATCATGACCACCTTCTGTGACTGCAATGACGCCCCATCCCCCCGAGGGAGGAATGGTCGTGCTATTAATGGAACATCCTGGCACATAAGGCGTTAATCCATACACGCAACCAATCGATTGGGGTGTTTCTGCGCCAGCAGGTGGCGAAGTGAGAGGAGGATTAATAGGGGTAGCCGTTGATGCAAGCGTACAGGGCACTGCTTGAAGGGTAGTGGCTTCACTATATTGAGAGAGGAGCGCAGTCGTTAATAGAGTGATTAACAATAAAAATTTTCGCATTTTAATCATCCTCTCAGGCAAATTGATAAGATACACCCACCACCGCATCATAAGAATAGATATGGGTTTTATGAGTATAAGTGGCAGAAAAATTCTGGAAATTGGGAAATGTAACAGAGCCATAATCATGGTAATCTGCTTCGGTAAAGAGGGATAGATTATTTGTAATTAATTTTTCGACACCCAATCCAGCAGCAAATCCTAAGCAATTTTTAGAAGAGTTATACGCCGTATTGACAGCCGTATAACCTGCTGGCGAAGTTAAATTGTCTTCAATAGAAGCCAATGATAAACCCACCTTGAGATAACTTAATACGCTTTCACTGAGTTTAATGCCGGGCACAAACAACAAATCGGTATGATATTGAATTTGAGTCGAATCGGAAAATGCCGT